>NZ_JAWRYN010001486.1:0-240 GCF_046534585.1 Peribacillus sp. SIMBA_075
TTTAAACAGTGATCTATCCACGGAAAAAAAAGAAGAATTCATTGAATATTATACAGACATTTATTTTCCTGCTTTAAAACTGACTCCCCTAGAATGGCTTGAACAAACAGGTGAAACGTTAAAACAAGCATTAAAAAATACTTAGTAAAAATCGACCGCCCATCATAGTAGGCGGTCTTTTCTTCGTCTTAATTTACATTCACGTACGCATTGCGAACCGTAATATGGAACGTACTTCCC
>NZ_JAWRYN010001487.1:0-240 GCF_046534585.1 Peribacillus sp. SIMBA_075
TGATGGAAAACGCTGATTATCTGGAACCGTTCATCGATCCGGGCCCGATGAAGTTATTCGCTGACGGTTCGATCGGTGGAAGAACGGCGCTGCTTAGCCGCCCATACACGGACGATCCATCGACGAGCGGCGTGGCGATCCATTCAGACGAAGAATTAAAACGCCTCGTGTCCGTCGCAAGAAAGCACGGCGAAGCGGTCGCTATCCATGTCATCGGCGACTTTGCCATGGAAAAAGCGC
>NZ_JAWRYN010001488.1:0-240 GCF_046534585.1 Peribacillus sp. SIMBA_075
ATAAAGTAGAGTGAGATGGCGATAAATAATGTCTGATTGATAAATTGTGGGAAGTATCGTCTGTAAATTTCTTGTACAGCTCGTGTTTGTGTGTTCACAAAGGAGAGTGTTTCACTAACAGAATGTTGTTCGTAGTATGAGAAACCGAGTTGACGGATTTGCTGGAAGGCAGCAAATTGTGAATCTCTTGAGGCTTGTTCAATTAATTTTCTTTGCCATAAATTACGTGCGGCTGTCAGT
>NZ_JAWRYN010001489.1:0-240 GCF_046534585.1 Peribacillus sp. SIMBA_075
GGACTCATGGAAGGCGACAAAGTGATCGCGATTCAAGGAAAAGCGGTTTCCACATGGAAAGATGTCGTTCAAATTATTAGCCAAGCTCCTGACAAGGAATTGACTTTTCAGTATGAGCGAAATGGACAGGTAAACACGGTTCCTGTAAAAGTAGGAAAAGACGAAAACAACATCGGCAAAATCATGGTAACGAATTCACTCACATATGCTCCCGGAGAAGTGCTAAAATACGGGGTATCG
>NZ_JAWRYN010001490.1:0-240 GCF_046534585.1 Peribacillus sp. SIMBA_075
CTTCGGTTTCCGGCACATGCTCTTCGTTCAGCTCTTTGATCCATCCCGCGCCTTGGCTCGCTTTGTCCAAATCGAAGCGTTCGGTATTGAGCACTTCAGAAAGCGGCACCTGTGAATGTTTGGTGCTTAGAATATTGGCCGAAGGGTTCAAGGCACGCAGGACGCCATAGAGCTCATCCGCTTTTTGATCCGTGAGCTGATCGGTTTTGTTCAATAGGATGACATCTGCAAATTCGATCT
>NZ_JAWRYN010001491.1:0-240 GCF_046534585.1 Peribacillus sp. SIMBA_075
TTAGCGATAGCAATAATATATTGGGGGGACAAGAATGAATTTGAAATTTACATCTAAATTTGAAAGATTAAGAAAAAGTAAAAAAGGAATTGGTGCTTGTGTTTTAGCCGCAGGGGTGACGGCTATTACTATGATTCCTCAAAGTGCTTATGCACATGGATTTGTTGAAAAGCCAAGCAGTCGTGCTGCTTTATGTAGTCAGAATTATGGAGCGTTGAATTTAAATTGTGGAAATATAAT
>NZ_JAWRYN010001492.1:0-240 GCF_046534585.1 Peribacillus sp. SIMBA_075
TATAATAGGACTTTATGTTAACTTACTCTAAATATTTATTCATAAAGATTTTTCTATAACTTTTAATTAATCTATCATTTTTAAGTTTAGGGATTAAAAATGATAGATTAATTAAAAGCCTATTTATCATTTGAAATTAGTAAAATAGCGACAAACTCCTACTTAAACACTAGAACAACTAAAATTTTAAGGGCTAATAACCCTTTAAGTACTTCTTACTATAGAGACAATTGAACCCTA
>NZ_JAWRYN010001493.1:0-240 GCF_046534585.1 Peribacillus sp. SIMBA_075
GTTTATATGATAAAAAATATGTACTCATGCTATCCTTTATCACCGAAGCGAGAAAGCTAGATTTCTCGCTCAAAGAAATTCGTGAAATTATCACATCACTATTTGAAAAACAGTCAAAAACAGAAGCTGAACAGCTGCTCGAACAAAAAGTCGAAGATATACAACACTCCATTCAAGAATTAAAAAAGAGGAAGGCTGCCATTCAATTGTTAACGAAACAAACATTAGCCAACATCAGCT
>NZ_JAWRYN010001494.1:0-240 GCF_046534585.1 Peribacillus sp. SIMBA_075
GGACAGCCGCCGCCCGGTCATCTCAGCCTTCATTGTTGAGAAAGGACAAAAAGGGCTATCAATTACAAATCCATATGACAAAATGGGGGTGCGCGGATCAGATACGGCTGAAATCATTTTAAACGAAGTGCGCGTACCAGCGCATCATATATTAGGAGACCCAAACAAAGGATTCAAGCAGTTTTTATATACATTAGACGGAGGACGAATTTCGATTGCCGCCCTTTCTGTTGGAATCGC
>NZ_JAWRYN010001495.1:0-240 GCF_046534585.1 Peribacillus sp. SIMBA_075
TTCAGCTGGTCTAAATGGATTTAAAGGATGCGAGGGGCTCGAGAAGTCCGCTGCTGAATTTAAAATAGGTGATGTTAAACCCGCTGTATAAATTAACGCCGCAGCTTCACCGAATATACGGCCTGCCGCTAAAATAATACCTGTAATGATTTGTGGTAACGAAGACGGGATAATGATGCGGGCAATTGTTTGCCATTTCGTTGCACCCAGTCCAAGACTCGCCTCTTTTACATTATGAGG
>NZ_JAWRYN010001496.1:0-240 GCF_046534585.1 Peribacillus sp. SIMBA_075
CTTCTCGCTTGTCTTCTCATTCAAGCAGCAACAAACATGTTTAATGAATACTTTGATTATAAAAGAGGACTCGATCACGAAGGATCAGTTGGTATCGGCGGCGCTATCGTTCGCGATGGCATTCAGCCGAAAACGGTGCTTAACTTAGCATTTGGATTTTTTGGGATCGCAATACTATTAGGTGTTTATATTTGTATGAATTCTAGCTGGTGGCTTGCTGCAATCGGTCTTGTTTGTATG
>NZ_JAWRYN010001497.1:0-240 GCF_046534585.1 Peribacillus sp. SIMBA_075
CTGCTCCAAGATCCCTTGTTTGAGCAGCATGTCGTGCTCGGCACCTTAAGAAGCAAGCAATCACTCAAGGAGCTGGATCGTATCTTCCTTTCGCATGACCTGCAATTTCTCCAGGCAACCGCGCCTCCTATGGGACCGTCTGATCATTATCCTGTCCTCATGGAAATTGCCAAGCGTTCAGCGCCATGAGAAAATCTGACGGCTCTGAGCCCTAATATCCTACCTGACACTAAGACGCTT
>NZ_JAWRYN010001498.1:0-240 GCF_046534585.1 Peribacillus sp. SIMBA_075
GAGTCGCGGAAGAACCTCGGCGTCGACGAACTCCACGGCATCGATGACCCGAACCCCGGACTCCTGAGCTGATTCGAGCAGGATCCGCAGACCCTCGGTGCATGAGGACGCGTCGCACACGACCGGCAGTTGCCCGTCGCGGGTCGCGCGCAGAAGCGAAGCGGTCACCCGCCCCTTCATTACGTCGTACCCCTCAGTGAGGCCCTTGGATTTCCAGGGTGTGCCGCAGCACAGCGAAGG
>NZ_JAWRYN010001499.1:0-240 GCF_046534585.1 Peribacillus sp. SIMBA_075
CTATGACAAATATAACCGGTGATTTTTTTCATGCCGTCACAGAAATGAGCAAGGTCTTAAATGTGAGAGGAAAAGTATTGCCAGCAGCGAATTCAAGTGTTGTTCTTCACGCGGAATTAGAAAATGGGCAAGTGGTGACTGGAGAATCTAAAATCCCAACCTATGGGGAAAGGATTAAACGAGTGTTCCTCACACCAAATACGATTGAGCCGCTCCAAGATTCCATTCAAGTCATCCGTG
>NZ_JAWRYN010000176.1:0-387 GCF_046534585.1 Peribacillus sp. SIMBA_075
CTCAGGTCGGCTACGCATCGTCGCCTTGGTAGGCCGTTACCCCACCAACTAGCTAATGCGCCGCGGGCCCATCCTGCAGTGACAGCCGAAACCGTCTTTCCGTGCAGCCTCATGAGAGGCCGCAAACTATTCGGTATTAGCACCGGTTTCCCGGAGTTATCCCGATCTGCAGGGCAGGTTGCCCACGTGTTACTCACCCGTCCGCCGCTAAACCAAAGGAGCAAGCTCCAATGGTTCCGCTCGACTTGCATGTATTAGGCACGCCGCCAGCGTTCGTCCTGAGCCAGGATCAAACTCTCCATTATAGAGTAGTTGATTGCTCAATACTGCTGGCGTATCGCCGTCTCGAAAGACGCGCGATTCGCTTGATCTGCCAAAGCTGATCAG
>NZ_JAWRYN010001500.1:0-240 GCF_046534585.1 Peribacillus sp. SIMBA_075
CCATTTGTTTTCAGCATGACATCGAAGAAATGTGCCATGGATATTAAGGAGATCGTCACAACCTTTCGAACTAGCCTAGTAAAAAACCGCTTCATTGTGAGCTGTCCAGTCACAGATTCTCTTAGGCTTGAACAAATTAATACAATTGCCATCAGTGTCACTAATGTCATCAGTAAATATCCTGCTCCACCAAACAGAAAGCCCATTGCCGACAAACTAACTGTAAACAACGAAAAGATG
>NZ_JAWRYN010001501.1:0-240 GCF_046534585.1 Peribacillus sp. SIMBA_075
ACAATCCCATAGCCGCCGAAACCACTCCCTGCAACACCTTCCTTTGCATGGATGACTTCTCCGGCTACAAAAGCGTTGATAGGTGCTTTATGCGTTTTAACCAAATCGATGCCTGTATGAAATTCACGATTACCATTGATCGGGTCTGAACGCCAGCCGAACGTCGATGTTACCCGGTACTCTTGCATAGCAGTAATCACTTTTGATCACTCTCCCGCCACTGGAATGTTCTTTTCATGC
>NZ_JAWRYN010001502.1:0-240 GCF_046534585.1 Peribacillus sp. SIMBA_075
GTATGTTCCCGGAGACGATCTGCGCCAGCTCGATTGGAATGCCTACGCACGGTCGGGAAAGCTTTTTTTGAAAAAGTATTTGGACGAGACGGAGCTTCACCTCACACTGTACATTGATTGCAGTCGCTCGATGGGCTACGGGCAGCCGGGAAAAATGGAGCGGGCGGTGCAAATTGCGGCTGCCCTCGGTTATTTGTCACTATGCAACCTAGATCATGTCTCTGTTTTTGCTTTTGACAG
>NZ_JAWRYN010001503.1:0-240 GCF_046534585.1 Peribacillus sp. SIMBA_075
CGCCCAATGATTTTACCAATCATTATGGAAATATAAGAAAAAGGACAATACCTTCATGGTATTGTCCTTTTCTCTTATCTTAAAAAGTGTTTAAAACGATCTACTTCATCGTCATGACCAATTACAATTAATATATCTCCCGCTTGAATATTTTCCGTAGCTCGAGGAGATACAATAACTTCTTTACCACGTTTAATCGCTACAATATTCAATCCAAACTTCGCACGAATATCTAATTCG
>NZ_JAWRYN010001504.1:0-239 GCF_046534585.1 Peribacillus sp. SIMBA_075
GTACGCGGGTCAAAATCAGCCTTTACCTCTTGCTTCGGGGAACGGAAATACTGTCCAGCCTCCGTACCTACGCTAATACTCGCTGTCTCCGGATGCATGCCCATATACAAGTCCAAATACTGCAGGACCTCGGAGCCATCTGTTTGTGAATATTGGTTTTCCTTGATGAGCGTAGCGAGGTAATCTGCATCCTTCATTTTGGGCTCAATGGTATTAGTAATAATCGAATTGACCAGACT
>NZ_JAWRYN010000177.1:0-387 GCF_046534585.1 Peribacillus sp. SIMBA_075
GGGTGGACTTGATTGAAGATGCTATTTCAATATAACTGGCAAGTGCGAGACGAATGGTTTGAATGGTGCAAGCAGCTTTCTACGGAACAATTGCTGCAACAGCGTGTGGGAGGAGCAGGTACGATTCTTTACACCTTGTTTCATATTGCGGATGTGGAGTACAGCTGGCTGCGAGGCGTCCAAGGCAAGCCGGATATGGTCGTAGCTTACAAGGACCACCAATCGCTTCAGCAAGTAAAGGCGCTGTCAGATGCGTGGCGGGAGGAGCTGTCTTCTTTTCTGGAAGTGTGGTCAGGTGAACAGGAGAATGAAATGGTTCGCGTGCCATGGAGTGAAGATGAGCATACAAAAGGAGAAATCATCAGGCATGTTATTGCTCATGAAATC
>NZ_JAWRYN010001505.1:0-239 GCF_046534585.1 Peribacillus sp. SIMBA_075
CGATGATCGTCGTGATAAAGTAAGCACAATGGAGAAAAAATTAAACTCTGTTCGATCAAAATTATAAGAAAAAGCAGCGATCTTCGCTGCTTTTTTCATATAGGAGGTAAATAAGGTGAGTGAAAAGTTTAACGAACAATTTGACGGGTTACTAGAGAAATACACGGAACTATTACTGGGAGAGAGCAATGAAGAGAGAAAAGAACAGGTGCAGAAGTGGGCCCTGTATGCTTATATTG
>NZ_JAWRYN010001506.1:0-239 GCF_046534585.1 Peribacillus sp. SIMBA_075
GACAACTGAGGCGGCTTTTTGTGATTAATCCAGGAATCTGGCAGGCGTGCTCAATAAATCGATTCCCCAAACGAGTGGCAAGAAGTAATAGACGGCTAGGCCAACAAAGACAATCCCGAAGACATTCAGAATAAACCCGGCTCTGGCCATGTCGATAATCTTCAAATAACCCGAGCCGAAAACGACCGCGTTCGGCGGTGTCGCCACTGGCAACATGAATGCGCAGGATGCCGTGACAG
>NZ_JAWRYN010001507.1:0-239 GCF_046534585.1 Peribacillus sp. SIMBA_075
TAAAAGACGTTGCATTAACACCAGCTGGCTTAGCTAAAATGGTTCAATTAATTGAAAAAGGTACAATTTCTTCTAAAATCGCGAAGAAAGTATTTAATGAATTAATTGAAAAAGGTGGAGACCCAGAAGAAATCGTTAAAGCGAAAGGTCTGGTTCAAATTTCTGACGAAGGAACACTTCGTAAGGTTGTAACAGAAATTCTTGATAATAATGAGCAATCTATTGAAGACTTTAAAAAC
>NZ_JAWRYN010001508.1:0-239 GCF_046534585.1 Peribacillus sp. SIMBA_075
CCGTCGCACTGCCTTCTGCCAGTTCAAAACCTATCCCGTCGACTGCGTGCTCGCTGCCAAAACGCTTTGATAATGACTTAACTTCCACTAGGTTCAATAATTCCGCCTCCCTATAACAAAGTATAGAATTGGCCCGATTAGGTTCAGCAAGACAATGATCGCCGCCCACATCCATTTCGGACCGTTCGGATTCGGATTTCTAATCAAATCCACCAATGCGAAGATCATCAATGCGATCT
>NZ_JAWRYN010001509.1:0-239 GCF_046534585.1 Peribacillus sp. SIMBA_075
GTGATACAGTACCAGCAGATGTACGTATCATTTACGCGAATGATTTATTAGTAAATGAATCCGTGCTAACAGGAAAAGATGCAAGTATTGAGAAATTTGAAAGTTGCTATCACCTTGAGCGTAAACGATTTATTCCTTTAAAACGAATGAAAGACTATAATCCACTTGAACTTGAAAACGTATGTTTCAAAGGGACTCATATTGTTGGCGGAAATGCAAAGGCTGTAGTTGTTTCGACT
>NZ_JAWRYN010001510.1:0-239 GCF_046534585.1 Peribacillus sp. SIMBA_075
TCTAACGCTTGACCAACAGCATCTTTCCCTGGAAAACTCGGTAATAATGATGGATGAATATTAATAATCCTTCCGCCGTAAGCTTCTAGTAATGTCGGCCCAATTAAACGCATATATCCAGCTAAAATAACATAATCAATTTCATACTCTTCTAGCTTCTTTAATATTTCTTTTTCAAACGCTTCTTTTGATCCATATGCTTTCGCTGAAAAAGCGAAACATGGAATATGATGATAATG
>NZ_JAWRYN010001511.1:0-239 GCF_046534585.1 Peribacillus sp. SIMBA_075
GGGCTGGGCGAGGAAGTCCCGTGCCGACGCCAGCAGCCGTGGCTCCCAGCCAGCGTGGCGGATCATCAGCTCCATCGACTCGCGCACGGACACATCGTCATCCACGACATAGACCACCGGCGCGGCGTCCACCTGCGGGCATGGCCGCTGCAGTGGGGAGGGGGAAGGGCGTGGGTTCAGCATGGGATGGGGCGCTCCTGGTCGCGCGTCGCTCAGCGTGCCGGCAACGCGGCGTCGAG
>NZ_JAWRYN010001512.1:0-239 GCF_046534585.1 Peribacillus sp. SIMBA_075
CGTATCCCCTTCGTGAATATCATAAAAAACCGTTGTATAGGAATCCGCCGTTTCAAATAAGTCATACTCATCGCGCGAGTCGAGAATATACTGCACACGCCCTTTTTGCAGGCTCGTCAGCGGTGTCCCGAACAGCTCGCGCACTTGCGCTTTGGTCGAATCCATCGAAAAGCCTTCCGTAGAAGAGATGAGATCCTGATTGGTGAACATGCCATTGACTTCCCCGTTGCCATCGTAGG
>NZ_JAWRYN010001513.1:0-239 GCF_046534585.1 Peribacillus sp. SIMBA_075
GAAGGAAAGTAAGCTAGGGATTCGTTCTTCGCCAACAACTGAAATTATATTTGAAGACTGCCGTATTCCTGTAGAGAATTTACTAGGGGAAGAGGGCCAAGGATTTAAAGTTGCGATGCAGACATTAGATGGCGGCCGTAATGGTATTGCGGCACAAGCAGTCGGTATTGCACAATCCGCTTTAGATGCTTCTGTAGAATATGCAAGAGAACGTCATCAGTTTGGGAAGCCAATTGCGG
>NZ_JAWRYN010001514.1:0-239 GCF_046534585.1 Peribacillus sp. SIMBA_075
CTTTCATTTTCAACCTATTGATTATACCATATTCCGCCCGCTCCTACGAAGAAAGCTATCCAGCCTTTATGTCTTCTTCAGCCAGGCAATTACAGTCATAAGAAGAGTTCCCCGCTGATTGAAGTTTCTCTTTATCCCGCTTTAACGGTCTGTAAGACTTTCACTTTTACAAGCGAAAGCCCACAGGCCGTAAAAGTCCGATGGGATCGGGCCGACAGGATGTCGGTTACATAGGCGTT
>NZ_JAWRYN010001515.1:0-239 GCF_046534585.1 Peribacillus sp. SIMBA_075
GGTGACAACAGTTGGTAGTGACGGTGTCATCAACGCTGCTCCATTCAGCTATTTTAATGTTGCCAGTATTGAGCCGATGATGGTTTCAATCGCTGTCATGCGCAAGCCAGGGAGTCTCATGAAGGATACGGCCAGAAACATTCAGGAGACGGGAGAGTTTGTCGTCAATATGGTCGATGTCTACAACGTCGATGTGATGAATCAAACATCTGCCGACTATCCTTCGACTGTCAGTGAAG
>NZ_JAWRYN010001516.1:0-239 GCF_046534585.1 Peribacillus sp. SIMBA_075
CGGGCTTACAGGCTTCTTCGGCTATATTGGCGGCTCTGCCTTTGCCAATGCCATGATGGGCGTAGTCGTGGATCACTATGACTGGACAGGAGGCTTTATTTTACTGGTTGGTTCTTGTGTGCTTGCGATTGTCTTCCTGGCGATGACATGGAATACAGGAAAGCGTGTAGAGCAAGCTTAATGAAAATCACATAAAAGATTCATATCCGCCCAACATGCCCTTTACATCTATTTCTTAT
>NZ_JAWRYN010001517.1:0-239 GCF_046534585.1 Peribacillus sp. SIMBA_075
GTGAAGGATTTCTCGATCTTCGAAGACAGTAATCCAATAAATAAGTTCTTCTACCATAGCCGGATGATCGTCAACCGCTTCACCGAGGATGGATTTCATCGTAATATACCCAGTCAAACTCGATGAAAAGCTATTTTCCTTTTGCGTCCCAAATAATTCTTTCAATTCTCCCGTCTGTTCATCGTACAACTCGTCGGCGTAAGGACTTTTCTTCAGCTCTTGCAACAAGCGCTTAGTGC
>NZ_JAWRYN010001518.1:0-239 GCF_046534585.1 Peribacillus sp. SIMBA_075
GGGTAGCTTCATCCATCTTTTTTAAGAGTTGTACAGGATCTGTATTAGAACCTAGCAAATATTTCTTAACACGTGCAGGGCTGGCCGTAATTAATACACGTTCTCCTTTTAGCTCCACTGCATGTGCATTTGGGTATTGGTTCAGCATGTCTATTAAATCTTGTTTTGTATGCTTGCCTAGTTCAAAGAGAGGAGTAGTCGTTCCACCAGTTGTGACTGTTGTTCGAATGGTACCACCT
>NZ_JAWRYN010001519.1:0-239 GCF_046534585.1 Peribacillus sp. SIMBA_075
GCGGATTAATTCTTCGTCCTGACGTTGCGGCAGAGCTGATTCAAGCTGCGAAAGCAGGTGGATTACCTGTCAGTGTGAAAACAAGACTTGGCTTTACAGAGGTTGATGAATGGCGCGGATGGCTCAGACACATATTGGAGCAAGACATTGTGAATTTATCGATTCACCTTCGCACAAGAAAGGAAATGAGCCAAGTGGATGCGCATTGGGAGCTCATTCCAGAGATTAAAAAGCTTCGT
>NZ_JAWRYN010001520.1:0-239 GCF_046534585.1 Peribacillus sp. SIMBA_075
GGTCCCGACGGGGAGCGACCAATGCACCATCACCGTGACACCCCCCGACTACCCGACGCTGAGCGGTGCGAAGGCCACCCTCACCCCGAAGGTGAGCGGCACGAACTTCACCTCCTCGACCGGATCGTCGGCGACCCTGAACGTGACCGCGACCAAGAATGCGACCGTCGGGAAGTCTGCACAGTCGACCAATGTCGGTACCGGTGCCACGGATCAGTTCGTGCTGACGTTCAATTGCT
>NZ_JAWRYN010000178.1:0-385 GCF_046534585.1 Peribacillus sp. SIMBA_075
AAGCGATCCGTATTGTAGAAGTCTATATACTCCTGAATAGCTACATAAGCTTCCTCTGCTGTTTTTGGACATACCAAATATAACTTCTCTGTTTTTAAATGCGAGAAGAAACTTTCTATACAAGCGTTATCATGACAATTGCCTCGACGAGAGTGGCTTCCTTGAAGACCGAGTTCTTTTACCTGTCTTTCGTATGATTTCGTCGTATATTGGAATCCTTGATCGGAGTGAAGAAGGGCCCCCTTTTCGAATGACTTGTCCCTTAACTGATTCAACGTATTATGAACCAATTCAAGGTCGTTTCGAGAAGAAACTTCCCATGCCACAATTTCATTATTATACAAATCTAAAACGGCAGATAGGTAGGCAAACGTGTCTCCAATCC
>NZ_JAWRYN010001521.1:0-239 GCF_046534585.1 Peribacillus sp. SIMBA_075
TGCGATGAATGTTGCTGAAACGGCCTCGACATTTGCAGAAATGATCGTAGCGGATGCAGCAGTCAAAAATGCGGTGGACAAAGAAGAGAAAATTTCTTTGCTGGAAGATAAAATCCAGCGCAGCGTGGCATTTTTCATGAACATCCACGCCCGTTTCCTGTTCGAGACGAGGTTCTACGAGGAACGTAAAAACGGCGTCGTCCCGGCGAGCCGCTTGAACGAATTGATGGAGCAGGCAC
>NZ_JAWRYN010001522.1:0-239 GCF_046534585.1 Peribacillus sp. SIMBA_075
ATATACATGGGATAATTAACCATGATTTTATGATATACTATACTTTGCGTGACGACATCTTATTCTGTTGTCACGCTTTTTATAGAGGCAAGATTTTATTTACGCTGGAGGCAATAATATGCTTTTTAATTCTTATGAATTCATGCTTTATTTCTTACCTGTAGCAGTAATTGGATATTTTATATTGCAAAAATTCAATCAAAACATTGCGAAAATTTTCTTAGTGGGCATGTCCCTCT
>NZ_JAWRYN010001523.1:0-239 GCF_046534585.1 Peribacillus sp. SIMBA_075
GTCGATTTCTTCTGTTGCCCATATATTGACCTTAATCACATGCTCTTCATTCAGTCCTTCTGATTCAAGGACTTTTTTAATATTTTCAAATGTATTTGTTACTTGGTCGTTTAAGCTTGATGGTATCTGCCCATCCATATCTGTTCCTACTTGACCCGATGTAACAAATAACCCCGCACCCTTTGGCACTCTTGTGATATGACTATAATTGCCCACTGGTTTCGGCATACATTCTGGGT
>NZ_JAWRYN010001524.1:0-239 GCF_046534585.1 Peribacillus sp. SIMBA_075
TACGGAAATAAATGCAATAACAAAAAAGACTCCCGCTAATAGGAGTCCTTTATCTCAATATTTCATTTGCTTCTTTTTCATAAATTTTATCAAATGAAGTCATAATACGTTGCGATGCTTGAATCATTTTTTGACTCGACATAAGGTCAGCCATTTCTTTCGTCATATCCACATTTGAATTTTCTAGCATATGATTTTTTACTATTCCTGTTCCGTTCGGTAAATCAGCGAGGTTACCT
>NZ_JAWRYN010001525.1:0-239 GCF_046534585.1 Peribacillus sp. SIMBA_075
GCGGAACCACGATGGTAAAAGCAGCCTACAGTAGTGGCAAGCCCGCTTTTGGCGTAGGGCCGGGCAATGTCCCCGTTTACATGCATGCCAGTGCCGATATTCCAACAGCGATACGCCAAATCATGCAAAGCAAAACGTTTGATTATGGAACGATCTGTGCTTCTGAGCAGGCACTTGTCGTCGATAAGACGATCAAACGCAAGGTTGTGACTGAACTGAAACGTCAAGGAGCCTACTTG
>NZ_JAWRYN010001526.1:0-239 GCF_046534585.1 Peribacillus sp. SIMBA_075
CTGGCGCGCGCTGGACGCCGACGAAGCAGCGGCGTTGCAGGCGATCGTGGCCGGCGCCTGCTTCGCCGACTGGTGCGTGCGACTGAACCACGAACAGCCGGCGCTGCGCGCGGCCGGCCTGCTCAAGCGCTGGCTGGCCGATGGCTGGATCAGTGCCTTGTCCATCGCGTCGGCAGCCGAAGACATTCCCTCCACCCTTTGAAGGATCTCCCCATGCAATCCCCCGCACTTCCCTGGCC
>NZ_JAWRYN010001527.1:0-239 GCF_046534585.1 Peribacillus sp. SIMBA_075
CCCGTCGATGACCAGCCGCGCGCCCAGCCAGAGGATGCCCAGGGTGACCAGCTTGCCCACCAGCGACACCGCTTCCCCGCCCAGGTTGGCCAGCCACTGGGCGCGGAAGCCCGCGGCGACGTGGGCGGCCAGGCGTTGCTCCCAGCGCCGGATGAACTGCGCCTCGACCGCCATGCTTTTCACCGTGTCGATGCCGCCGACGGTTTCCACCAGCAGCGCCTGGCTCTCGGCATTACGCT
>NZ_JAWRYN010001528.1:0-239 GCF_046534585.1 Peribacillus sp. SIMBA_075
ACCACTGGCGATCAGCGCCTGCAAATTCTCGTCCTCGGATGCAGCTACGTTCGGACGACAGGTGCTACCAAAAGCCGTAACCTTGGCATGCTGCAGCGGAATCTCCCGGACGCCTGATCGGGATCGTGTCGATCATCTGCGGGATTGGTTTGGGGCTGGTGTTGGCCAAGCTGTTCTTCCAATTCGCGGGCTTCCTGCTGGATGTGCAGGCATTAGCGTTTTACATTCCGTGGCAGGCG
>NZ_JAWRYN010001529.1:0-238 GCF_046534585.1 Peribacillus sp. SIMBA_075
GTGCTAATTCCAGCAGGCACACGCCTGGCAGATGAAAAGGAACGAGTCCGATATCGTAAAGCCTTCTTTTTCATGGAAGGCTTTTTTTGTTTCATATCGATGCGTCCGCAGCTGCACGGCAATTCAGACGGAGGAGGGCGAATCATGTTATTAGATGAACTGAACAAACGGATGCTGACGGCAGACGGCGCGATGGGGACGCTGTTGTACTCCTACGGCATCGAATATTGCAACGAGG
>NZ_JAWRYN010001530.1:0-238 GCF_046534585.1 Peribacillus sp. SIMBA_075
TCACTTACGTCGGTCAGAGGGCAGCAGGTAGTAGATACGATCCGCGTGGACGCGCGAGGCTGCAACTATTAAGAGCATTTACATTAACCAAAAGGAAGTGTTTCCACATGGGGAAAATTGAACAGCGATTACAAGAGCTGGGCATTACGCTACCTGAGCCGCCGCCTGTTGCAGCCATTTACGTACCGGCAGTAACGGTAGGAAATATGGTTTATACATCAGGGAACGACTGTCGGGC
>NZ_JAWRYN010001531.1:0-238 GCF_046534585.1 Peribacillus sp. SIMBA_075
ATGCTTATTGTAAATCCAGTTGATTACTGGGCTAAAATTTATGGTTACACTACACGTCCTAATGCGGATGGAACTTACGCTTACAATGTTCTTCCTATTCCTGGTTCAATCGTTAAATCTCACGCTGTTCCAAAAGGAAAAATGGTTGTAGGTATGGCGAAAGACTATTTCTTAGGATTAGGTGGAGCACAACGTTTAGATGTGTACGACCAAACTCGTGCTATCGAAGACGAAGATT
>NZ_JAWRYN010001532.1:0-238 GCF_046534585.1 Peribacillus sp. SIMBA_075
CTATCATCACACTGCCATACCCCAAGTTCATCATCCCAATCCCAATCTGAACAACTATTATCATTCGGTTTTGGGGGAAGATCTTGTGCGCAGCCAAATAAGGTGCCAGTCATTAAAGACGTTACGACACCACCTACTAGCCATTTCGTTTTTGTCACCTTCGCACTCCCCTTTTTAAATTCTATTCCTATTATATAAGATAACATGATAAAGTAGAAGAAAAAGGAAGAAGAGGGAT
>NZ_JAWRYN010000179.1:0-385 GCF_046534585.1 Peribacillus sp. SIMBA_075
CTTTTGAAAATGGGGCCTTGACATCATGAGTCAATTTGATTTCTTTTTTAATCTGATCCACATTTTCGCCTTTTTTCGTTAAAAGGGAGATCGGTTCAGAAGTGACAAGCTGAATTTTCTTCTTTTTCCCTTTGCTCACTTTGATCTCTGCCACGTCTTGTCCTCGTTTGTAAAGTGGATGGGTTGTATATTGACTAAATGCATAGTCTAACATTTTGACCACTTGGGCGTTTCTGTCCTTCGGTGTACTTGCGCCAAATACGACAGCAATGACGCGCATGTTGCCTTTTTTAGCTGATGCGGTTAAACAGTATTTTGCCTCGCCTGTAAAACCTGTTTTCAATCCATCGACGCCTGGATAAAATTTAATTAGTCGGTTCGTGTT
>NZ_JAWRYN010001533.1:0-238 GCF_046534585.1 Peribacillus sp. SIMBA_075
GCAAGCATCATTCTTCAAGTGGCAAACAAGTTGTTAACTTTAAAAAGTAATAATGAGATTACAATGTCGCAATTCAAATATGTTGTATCATTCTTACAAACACGTTTAGGGATGATCTATCATAATGCGTCGGTGTATTCTTCCGTTAACAAAGTTTTCGTTTTAGAAAATAATATATTAAAAGGATTTATTTTCGCGACGTATTTACGACTAAAAGGATATCAAACAATGTATATGG
>NZ_JAWRYN010001534.1:0-238 GCF_046534585.1 Peribacillus sp. SIMBA_075
AGACTTGATAGTGAAATAAATTGACCGATAATTATTTCATCGTAAAGCTAGCCGCCTCCCGCTTGGGGCATGCCTCCCGCAATAAGCCAAGAAGAACACTTGCCTTATTGCTCCGCCTCGCCCGTATGCGCGGTTCGGCTTTTAGATTTCATTGGATATTGCGTGCGAAGACGTATCACTGTTGATTGACTTCCTCCGCTGTTGAGGACGCTTAGCTGGACCTGATATTGCAGAGAGT
>NZ_JAWRYN010001535.1:0-238 GCF_046534585.1 Peribacillus sp. SIMBA_075
GTTCAGTAAAGAACGGTGTTGGGTTCTCAAGCTCAACTACAAGCGTTTTGTCGTCTTTAGCTTTAATGCCAACATCAGCAACTTTCGCTTTCCCTTTGTTTGCTGCTTCAGCACCTTTAATATAGTAAAGCTGGTAAGCATATTGAGATTCATTTTTAGGATCTAATGCCCATTTCCAAGCATATTCGAAATCTTCTGCTTTAACAGGGTCACCATTAGACCATTTTGCATCACGAAG
>NZ_JAWRYN010001536.1:0-238 GCF_046534585.1 Peribacillus sp. SIMBA_075
CAATTGAAGGGATTGTCTGCAAAAGTCCTGTAACATAAAGCACAGGGCGGGCAGCAGCCGGCATGGCTGAGAGCAAAATACCAAGCGGCAGTGCAATTATTATTGCAAGTAAAAGTGAAATAAACGTTATTTGCAGGTGTCTGAGGGTTTTTTGCAGAATTTCATCAGCAGAAGACTGCTGTTTAAATTCCGCCCCTGAACCTCTTAAATTTCTTTCTGTTAAAAATTCATTAGCGGT
>NZ_JAWRYN010001537.1:0-238 GCF_046534585.1 Peribacillus sp. SIMBA_075
GAGTAAACGAAAAGAGCAGTTAAAGAATTTCGGTGCAAAAGTACAAAATGATTTAATTGTTCAAGATGGAAATATTATTACATCTTCAAATCCAGGTACAGCTTTTGATGTTGCATTTTTATTACTTGAAAAATTAACATCTAAACAGAACGCTAAACATGTAAAGAATCTTATGGGGTTTTAAACATTAAACTTCAACAAAGAGATAATTCTAGAGCTTGTTAGAATTATCTCTTTG
>NZ_JAWRYN010001538.1:0-238 GCF_046534585.1 Peribacillus sp. SIMBA_075
GGGAAATGATTTACGAAGATTACAACGATGATGGCTACTACAGCGAAACCTTCGTCAAAGAAGAAGAATACATCGTGCCTAATACTCTGTTCTTAACGAAAGAAGAAGCGAAGGCTCATATCCAATTGAATAGACATAATCTATCCAGTAAAGCGCACACCTACGCAATGACAGCATTAAGAGCGCCGAAAGTTGAACGGCTTATCAAGATTCTCAATGAATTTGATTTCGATTCAAT
>NZ_JAWRYN010001539.1:0-238 GCF_046534585.1 Peribacillus sp. SIMBA_075
GTCAGATGTCAGATCAGGCCTGCCTAGATAACCTCTTGCCAAGCCGGCTCGAGCTACATACATTTCACCTGTTGTCCCAGGGGGAACAGGTTGTAGGTATTCATCTAGTACATAAACGTGTAAATCAGGAATGGGTTCACCTATTAAGCTGCTGGATTTCTTTGCGATCATGTCTCGATTGAGTACATTGTACGTAACGTGTACGGTGGTTTCTGTAATGCCGTACATGTTGATTAGC
>NZ_JAWRYN010001540.1:0-238 GCF_046534585.1 Peribacillus sp. SIMBA_075
TTATATTTATAAAAAGTATGTTTACATCAGTAGGCGGTGTGAAAGAGCCTGCAGGAAATTATGGACAAGCTCCTATGTTCCAAGGATTTTTAGATGGATATTTAACGATGGATGCGTTAGCAGCTTTAATATTTGGGATTGTTATTGCAAATGCTCTGCGTGCAAAAGGTGTAGCGGATGATAAAGGTTTAGCGAAATATATGAGTATTGCTGGTATTGGAGCAGGACTATTACTAAC
>NZ_JAWRYN010000180.1:0-385 GCF_046534585.1 Peribacillus sp. SIMBA_075
GTGATTCAGCGCTGTTACACGCTGTCCTGCGTTCAGTTCGCCCAGCATTGCGCTACCTTCGATAGCCATGTTTTCCCCTTCTGTTTTACCTCTTTGCCCTGGCTGCACAGCACCGGGTGCCACGGCTTGCCGTTTTTTCCCATAATCCAGCCATTGCCATAGGACATTGACGGGCTTTGCTTCTTCAGGCGTGATGCTAACGAGATCATTGTGTCGCCCTCAACTGAGGCCGACTGTTGCGCCGATACCGCTAATTGCATCCACGGTCGAGGCTAAAGTCGGGTTTGAGTGAATGCG
This sequence comes from Peribacillus sp. SIMBA_075, assembly GCF_046534585.1. Taxonomy (NCBI): domain Bacteria; kingdom Bacillati; phylum Bacillota; class Bacilli; order Caryophanales; family Bacillaceae; genus Peribacillus; species Peribacillus sp. SIMBA_075. Next base: position 298 of record NZ_JAWRYN010000180.1, read on the forward strand.
GGTCTGTACGGCAATAGCAGCCAGCATCATGCAGCGGACACCTGTATTTGCTGCCTCCACGATTCCGCGCCGGCAGTTAGCAGAGATT
>NZ_JAWRYN010001541.1:0-238 GCF_046534585.1 Peribacillus sp. SIMBA_075
GGAAGCCATCGAAGGAGTCGTGCGCACGCACCTCGTCACGCCGTTGTGGGGTCCGCCGCTCGGCCGGCTCGGTGCCCGGGTGCTCGAGTCGGGCGGCCATCACGAGGCGGTGGACCTGCTGCTGGACAGGCTGGACGAGTGGCTCGCGGCGAACCCGGACGTGTTCGCGCCGATGGTGTCGCGGCGCCCACGGATACAGTTCGTGCATACCGATCAGCAATGGCAAGAAAAGCACGGC
>NZ_JAWRYN010001542.1:0-238 GCF_046534585.1 Peribacillus sp. SIMBA_075
GATCCGAAGTCGTTACGATTAGCTTCCGATATTGGGACAGGGCGTCATGCTGTTCGCCGATCTTTCTCAGCAGATACTGGCTTTCCGGGCGGGCGGGCCGATATTTGAACATAGTCAGCCAGAACCCGATTTCCGCCGTTTCAGCCTCGATATTCGTCAGCGCTAGAAGCTTGTCAGTTCTGGCGGGTGGCTGGTCACGGTCCGAACCCCGATGACGCGTGTCGATCAGGATATCGAT
>NZ_JAWRYN010001543.1:0-238 GCF_046534585.1 Peribacillus sp. SIMBA_075
ATGGAAAAGCTAGCAAAAGTATTAATTGTAGTTGCCTGCACTTTTGCGGTCATTGGCGCCGTTTACATGTTCCTGTGAAATGAAGAATACAATGTTAGAAAGCTGTCAGGGAACCACTTGACAGCTTTTATCTCATTAAAGGCGGCGAATCATGATGAAGCAAATTCTACAAAAAGACGAACTGATGAAGCGAATTGATACTTGTCTCCAAAAAACATCACTTCCCCGAGACATATAT
>NZ_JAWRYN010001544.1:0-238 GCF_046534585.1 Peribacillus sp. SIMBA_075
TTATCGTGTAGATAAAGCGCGTTCGAGATAAATGGGTGGTACAGGTCTTGGGTTAGCCATTGCGAAAGAAATGATTGAGGCACATGGCGGCTCGGTTTGGGCGAAAAGTGAGGAAGGAAAAGGGACAACTATTTATTTCACATTGCCAATGGCGACAGATGAAGAGGACGATTGGGAATGAGTATGGAAAACTTTAAAACGATAGTTCTAATTAATTTGGTTGTCATTAGTCTATTTC
>NZ_JAWRYN010000181.1:0-385 GCF_046534585.1 Peribacillus sp. SIMBA_075
CCTCGGCTAATCAACGGAATTACCGCAAATTCAAAAAGTTTCTTCACGTAAATGGCTATGCTATGGTTCAGTATTCGATCTATTCGACAATCGTTATGAACCACTCAGCCCTCCCGTTCCAAAAAAAGAAATTACAGGCGAACCTTCCTCCACAGGGCCATGTAAGCAGTTTATTGGTGACTGAAAAGCAATTTGCCAATATGGAGCAGCACAATCGACCGCAGAGAAGCGAAGAACAAGTAGAGACAATAGAACGGACGATTGAATTATGAAATGGCATTGTAATTTATTCGAGACCATTCCGCTGATTGGGGGAGACGCCAATGTCCTGGTATTTTCAGATTTAGGTAAACAATTTACTTACCGTCATCTAGTTAAAACTTGG
>NZ_JAWRYN010000025.1:0-70050 GCF_046534585.1 Peribacillus sp. SIMBA_075
TCCCCGATTGAATATCGAGAAAAGGCCGCAGCTTGAAATACTCTTTTTTTATTGTCTACTTGACAGGGTTATGTGCAGGACAACCCTTTTTTCTATATCTGATCTGCTTTCTCTAAACTAATAGTAAACGTCGTCCCTTGTTCATTACTTTCTTTCAGCACAAGATCTCCCTTTTGCGCTTTTGCTAGCATCTTACTGAATGGCAGTCCCAGACCTAAACCGCGTACCTTCAACTTTTTGTTCTCACCTCGATAGAATGGTTCGAACACATATTGTTGTTCATGTTTTGGGATTCCCCGGCCACTGTCCTGTACATCAATGCAGATTCGTTCTTCACCCGTTTCATAAAGGTGAATCACTATTTCCCCGTTGCCATCAAGTGCATGCCTGGCATTATTCAAAAGGTTAATGACGATTTGCTGCATCCGCAATGAGTCAATTTGACCAAAGACCGGTTCATCAGGAACTTTTATATCAAAAGCGAACGCTTGATCATCCTGGGTCACTTGCCAGCGATAGGCAATTTCCTTGATGAATATATTGATATTCTCTTTCTGCACCCGAATTTTAAAAGCACCTGCCGATATGGCATTATAATTAAGTAAATCCTCTATCATACCTTGTAGACGTTGAGTTTCCTTTAAAGAAATATCGAGGAATTCCTTACTTTGCTCTCCCGTAACGACATCATCCTTAACCGCTTGTATAAGCCCGCTAATGGAAGTGACTGGCGTTTTCAAATCATGGGTTACACCTGCAAGCAATTCCGCCCGCAACTTCTCCATGACCTTCAATCGATTGGTCATTTCCTTAAACGATTCTATCAGTTCATAAATTTCTTCTTCCTTGATTTCCTCTTCCTCTTTGAAATGGATATCATAGTTGCCTTCTCGAACCTGGACAGCGGCGTTAGCTACATCTTGGATTGGCCGCGAAATCTGCCTGGAAAGAAAATAAATGACCCCCGTCCCCAGAATTAGAAGGCCTCCAATCATGATCGCCAACAAGCCATGATCTTGGTTGATTTCCTTCAATGCCCCTTCTTCCTGTGCAATGACGACCCAACCTCTCGTCTCATCGTTAAACGTAATGGGGGATTTGACGACATATACTTTGTTGTCGGAAATCTTGACCTTCTGGACTAACTCCCTATTTTTCATAATGACGTCTGGGAGTTTATTATCATCCGGATCGATATACAATTGAGGCATCGTATAAATGATTCTGGCTTCAGGGTCGACAATATAGATGATTGGCTGTTGGTTCAGATGAAGGATTTTCTCCCTTTCCTCAACAATCTCCGAAAGGACCGGACCAACGACAATCTGACCATTTTCCTTTATCGCCCGATCGGATGTTTCATCAGCTAAGTACTTAAGCAGGCTAAGCCTATATTCCAAAGCTGTTTTTTCCATCCACCACAAGGAAAAAACAGACAATAATATCAAACCTGAAATCAAGGTCAATACGTATCTCTTAGTCCAATAGCGTTGTAAAGTGGTTCTTTTTTTAGTTTTCATAGACACTCAATTGATACCCCAATCCACGCAATGTTTTTATTTCCCCCTCAGTTACAGGCCATGCATCTATCGCCTTCCTGATTCGTTTGATAGCCAGGTCCACCGCACGGTCACTGCCATCATAATCCATGCCCCACACTTGATCGAGCAGCTGTTCTCTCGTGAAAATTTGATTAGGGTGCTTTGCGAAAAAAATGAGCAGCGACAAATCACGCGGCGTCAAGTTAATTTCTTCCCCATCCAAATGCACCATATAAGACTGATCATCGATGGTTAAACTCCCAAACTCATGTACATGATCACCTTCTGCAACAACCGATGAGGATCTTCTTAAAACGGCATGCACCCGGGCCACGACTTCTTCGGCAACAAATGGTTTGGAGATGTAATCATCCGCACCTGACCTAAATCCCGATAATCTGTAATCGACATCGGTAAGTGCAGTCAACATGATAACCGGACATGCATCTTCCTCCCGTATTTCCTTCAATATATCCCAGCCTTCCTTACCAGGCAGCATGACATCAAGCAGGATAAGGTCTGGCTCTGTTTCTTCAAAAACCGGAATGGCCTTTAGTCCATCGTATACTTGGACTACATTAAAACCTTCACGCTCCAAATATGCTTTCAATACCATGGATATGGCAATTTCATCTTCTACTACAAGAATTTTCTTCATATAAGGATTCCTCCTTCCTGAATTATAGTTGAACAATTTTGTATATGCTAATTATTAAAATCATCAGAGCTTTTTCCCTCAATCTTACCCTTTTAATGTGTCAGGATTATGTTCGCAGTACAATTCACCAATGTTTTTATTTAGTATTTTCCATAACTTATTATATACAATCATCTCGATTCATTTTAACAGGATTGGCTTCTAAATGTTCTGTAAAAGTCTTATGGAAAGGGATATAAAGTTGCTTGTACAAACCACTCTTAAGAGGCTGGCTCAAACATGAGCCAGCCCTTTTCAATTACATGTCTCATGTGGATTCGGACAGCCTACTTCCTGTCTTTCCACTTGAATCGTGCTATGTTCAATGCCAAACTGATCGTGAAGAAGTTTTTGCGCTTCTGCTAAAACTGCATCGTGATTACCGCTGGCATCTATGACAACATGGCAGCTCATTGTCAAAAAACCAGAGGTGATCGTCCAGATATGGAGGTCATGGACTTCGGAAACACTGGCCAATTCCAGCAAGGATGCTTTAACTTCATCCATATCGACTTGGTCGGGTGTGCCCTCCATTAAAATATGGAAAGAATCCCTCACTACCCTAATACCACTGATAATAATTAAAACCGCAACTATGACGCTCGCAATCGGATCTGCTATTCCCCAATCGAAAAAATAAATCAAGAGCGCGGCAGCAATTGCACCCACCGATCCAAGCATATCACCAATTACATGTAAAAAAGCACTTCGTACATTCAAATTGTCTTCCTTATCTCCGCTCATTAAAATCCAAGCCGCAATGATATTGACCAGTAAGCCGATGATTGAAATCATTAGCATTCCCAAGCTTTGCACCTCAGGGGGATCCACGAACCTCTTAATTGCCTCTATGAAAATGAATACGGATATGACAATCAAGGTCAATCCATTCAAACAAGCAGCAATTATTTCAAAACGTTTATATCCATACGATTTCGACGATGTCGCTTTCCTTTCCCCCAACCTTATCGCTGTATAACTAAGTCCTAAAGCTGCCGCATCGCTAAGCATGTGACCTGCATCCGACAGTAAAGCCAGACTATTTGTCATGAATCCCCCAATAACCTCGACTACCATAAATGTGGAGATTAATAAGAAGGATGCCAACAATGCTTTTTTATTATTAGAATGATGGTGGTGCCCGTGCCCATGTTCATCGGAGTGACCATGATGATGTCCCATGCCATTCCTCCTCTCGGATTTGAAACTCATATATAGTATGGGATAAATCCAGAATGGTTTCAAATGATTCAGTTCGCGGTTCACTGCTGTGATAAGAGTGCTGAAAATAGGTTGGCCGTGACCGTTTTGTGTAAATCAAGAATCTGCCTTTAACCATTTTAAAGTAAAAATAAACGCTACAGAGAATTCTGCAGCGTTTTTCCAGTTTATCCTTCCTCTTGCATCGTATCATCGACAATGGCGTATAAATCTTTATTAAACAATTCATTATTACAGACAAGATTGTGCCGTTCCCTAACTTCTTGCTCTTGACTTACCTGTTCTTTTTCCTTCATACCCTACCTCCAGCTTCATATGTTTTGCTATTATCGTATCCCCAGGCATGTACCTTTATGCTCGACTCTTCCCCATATTTCATCAATTATTAACGTATTAGGCCTGTTGTCCGCCATGGAAGGCCCGGATAATGAATTCATGCTCGGGAACTTGTAAGCTTTTATACGATAACAGGAACGATGAATTATCATAGTTTACTTTTTCAAGCTTAACCTGTATACCTTTACTTTCAATCGTAACAATGGCATAAGGAGCAACTGGTTCACCATTACAGCCAAGAGACCCTGGGTTAAGGAATATCGTTCGGTCATTTCTAAAAAGGTGGGTAGGGTGATGATGTCCAAATCCAATTAAATCGTGATGATGATCTTTAAATAGCATTTCTAAGTTATTTAAATTCGGTTCAACGATTTTACTAAAAGGATTATGGCTTATGTGCTCATCCAATTTCTTCGATTCCATGTGATAATGTGTGAAGTAAACGGAGTGATCATTAATGATATGCTGTATGGTACGAGGCAATTTCTCCAGTTTGGTTATGAAATTCCGATGCATTCTTTCAGCTATCCATTCATGATGCTCCTTTACATGAATATGACCGTCCGGATGCGGCTCCCCGTTAATGATGGCCAGGACCGCTTCATCATGATTTCCAGTTATCATCGACAAATCATTTCGTGCAAATAATAGTTCAAGGACTTCATTTGTATCCGGGCCAATCCCAACCATATCTCCTAAACAATAGATATGATCTATATCGTCCCTTTGATCAATAACTCTTAAAACGGCTTTTAACGCTGAAGCATTACCATGCACATCCGTTATAATGGCCACTTTCATGACTAAGTTCAGCTCCCTTCCCCCATAATCTGTATGGTATATTATAACATTTTAAACGAAATCAAAAAAATATTCGGGCTTATTCCCCTGATTTGCTAACGCCCATTTTTTATGAATAAGCAAACACTTCGGCCTATAATACATAGTATGAAGTATTCCCGGTAAGATGTTTTGCTAGGTATGCAATTCCATAATATGTATGAGGAGGAAATTGAATGGGTGGACATAGAAATGAATGTTGTGACGACGGTTGCGGCGGTTGCGGCGGTTTCGATAACGGGTTTGCACTGCTGATCGTATTATTTATCTTGTTGATTATCATTGGATGCAGCTGTGGATTCGGCGGCGGCTACGGTGGCGGATATGGTGGCGGCTACGGTGGCGGCTACGGTGGATTCTGCTAATAATAACATAATGAAAAAGGCGCCTGATCATGGCGCCTTCTTTGTTATTGATTGACTTAGTTTTTGTCTTTGCTTTTGATTTTGGGTCTTCATAATGAACCAAATGACTATAACTGCGATGGGGATAAGCAAGAAATTAGCATATTGTGAAAAGATGGCTCCTGCCTGCTCCCATTTCGGCCCTAACTTATACCCTAGATAAACATAAATGCTTGTTACAGGAAGCATCGCCATATAGGTATATAAAATGAATTTCCAAATACTCATTTTCAATATTCCGCATGGCAGCGAGACAGCGGTACGAATTCCTGGTACAAACCGTCCAAAGAAGGCAATTCCCCCACCATACCTTTTTAAAGAAGCGGTCAGCCTTGTTCAACTGCTCATCCTTGACCAGAAAGTATTTCCCAAACTTTAAAACAAGCGGTCTCCCGCCATACTTACCTAAAGCATAAAGCGTCAAAGGGCCCGTTACCCCGCCAAGCGAACCGGCAAGTATAGTCAAATATAGATTCATATCACCTTGATAAACCCAGTATCCGGCCAGTGGCAAGACTATTTCAGCAGGAATGAATTCAAAAGTCAAAGCTAGCAGCACACCGAAATAGGATAAAGATTTAAACGCTTCAATCATATCCATTATTAAAGTTTCCATGGAGGTTTCCCCTTTTCTACCTTTTATTACATATGAAAAGGGGTACTCCCAAATTGAAGGGCACCCCATGATTTCAAAAAGTTCATTTTCCATTGTATCACAAATTCACTCACAATCTTCCATAATGTAAGTTTTCGGTAGTTTACCATGGGAATCAATAATGATCAGATTGGTTCCTTCCGCTAGTTCTCAAATCATAAAGGGGGTGGAAAGGCTGCTCAATCCATCCTCCATTTGTTTTTTTGCATCTTTCATCATACCATCAAGTAATTCCTTAACCGTGGGTATATTGTCAATCAATCCGGCAACCTGGCCGCTGTTCATAAAACCATTGTTAACATCCCCGTTCATTGCACCATTAATATGATGGACTTCTGAGGTCATTTCACGATAATTCATAGGGGATAGTCCTTGTTTTTCCAAATCCAGAACTTTTTCCGTGTATGGGTCCTTCAATACTCTTCTGACCTGTCCAACGGATCTGCCCAATATAAACGTATCATCCCCCATCGCATCGATTAATTTCTGTTTATATGATGGATGGAACGGTGCCTCTTGTGTAGCGATCAGCCTGGTTCCCAACTGGACCCCTGAAGCTCCAAGCATCAATGCAGCTGCCACCCCCTGTCCATTGCCGATTCCGCCAGCTGCCAAAACTGGCAGCGTCACATGCTTGCTAATTTGCGGAATGAGTGTAAAGGTCGTCAATTCCAGGTTCGAATTGATGCCGGCAGCTTCAAACCCTTCTGCAACCAACACATCGGCCCCTGCAGCTTGCGCTTTTTGCGCGTGCTTGACCGATGCAACTATGGCTATCACTTTTATATTCTTTTTTTGCAATAATGGAATGAAAGGGGCAGGATTTCCTGCAGATAAGGATACTACAGGTATATCATGCTTAAAGACAAGATTGATTAACTCATCTGTATATGGACTAACATTGATTGGAATGTTCAATGAGAAATTGTTATTGGTTTTACCTTTGGTTTCGAGAATGATGGCTTCTACCTGTTCGGGATTCATGGTACCGCACCCTATTGTCCCTAGGCCCCCTGCATTGGATACTGCTGCCGCAAGGCTTGCATTGCTTATATTCCCCATGCCGCCTTGAATAATTGGGTATTTTATTGAAAAAAGTCCACAAATATATTTCACTTTAATCCCTCCCTGTCCAATTAATGTTATACTATATTCATTAGAAAAACAATTCTGACTTTTCCAAAAGGAGCGAGACTATGATTATTCCGTACAATAATAAGAAACCCTCTATTCACGAAACCGTTTTCATTGCACCCGGCGCTCATTTAATCGGTGATATTTCGATTGGGAAAGAATCAACCATTTGGTTTAACTCCGTTCTGCGCGGTGATGAAGATTCAATCACAATAGGAGAAAAATGCAGTATTCAAGATAATTCCACCATTCATTTATTTCAAGGATGCCCAGTTGTCATTGAAGACGAAGTGACTGTCGGTCATAACGTTATCCTACATGGTTGTAAAATTGGCAAACGATCCATTATCGGTATGGGTTCAACGATATTGGATAATGTAGAAATCGGCGAGGAATGCATTGTCGGGGCGAATACATTGATTTCCTCCGGGAAAAGCATACCTCCACGTTCGCTGGTTGTTGGCTCGCCAGGGAAAGTGGTTCGCAGATTGAATGATAAAGATCTTGAATTGATCCAACTTTCGAGTGATACATATGTTCAAAAAGGAAAGGACTTCAAAGGGATACTTGAATAATTATCACAAAGGGAATTTCCCCGTTGTCTTTAGTTGACTATAATAATGTAGAAAAGAGCTTCGGCAAGTCGTCATTAGCAACTGGCTGAAGCTCTTTTTCACTTGATGATAAGAGGATGATCTTTAGCATCATAGGTTTCATCTTTCCGGCATATATCATTGTTTTCCTGAAATACGCTTTCAAAGAAACGGCTAGCTGGTTCAGCCAAGACTTGATAATACTGGCTAAATAAAAGAGCAGCATGATTCCCGTTCCACTTTGAAGGCAACAGTTCCTTTGGCAGGCCCGGATCGATAAATAAAAACTTACGGTATTCATGCACCAAGTTCGTTCGTTCCACAAAGCAATCAGCATCGGACATTTCCCCCCTGCTAATGATGCTTTGATGTACGATGAATTGTTTGCTGTATTTCTCGATGAATTCTTCATATTTATTTTCAATCTCTTCTAAATGCCAGCTTTTCTCGACAAGCGATTGGTTTTCTTTTGGGCCCTTGTACTCCGAAATGAAAAAGTCTACATACTCAATAATGTCATATTTCTCGATCAAACGATGGGTTTGTTTCTCCAAATCATTAGGGGAAATCCAACAACCACTGGAAAAACTGCCAAACCCGCTCCATATTAACTCTTTACGGAAATCATCCCGTAATTGCCGCTTATCTTCAGGAATCGTGTACATTAAGACACGCCATTTTCCGTCCCAATCATTTGGTTTCATCTTATATATGCGATTGGCTGCTTCATCCATTCGCTGTACACCGCGATCGGTCAAAAAGTAATAGCTTTTATTTCCCTGCTTCTCAGACTGAATCCACCCTTGCTTGACCATTCGTGAAACGGCTACACGTACGCCCTGCTCATTATGACCGAATTCCTTTAATAACCGAATTAAACTGCCTATCCAGATTTTACTTCCATAGTTACGGATATAATCGCCGTAAATCGTAAAAATCATGGATTGCGTATTAGTTCCTATTTTTCTCACCTCATTCTCACATTGTTACTCATTTCACACGGAAGACATAATTATTATTATATCTTTTTAAAATGAAACCGCAATATTATTTACCCGTAAAATGCGTTTTCCTTCGTTCACTAAATGCTTGGAGTGCTTCAAATCTGTCTTGAGTCGGGATGGTCAATTCATAGGCTTTTCCTTCTATGGCCATTCCAGTTTGCAAGTCTGTATTCATTCCTTGGGTAATCGCATATTTGGCTTGTTTGACTGCAATCGGCCCATTTTTCATGATATCGGCTGCCAATTCCTCACAGACTGACATAAGTTGATTCCTTGGCACGACCTTCAAAAGGATCCCTAATCGACATGCCTCTTCCGCAGTCAATTTTTTAGCAGTGAATATTAATTCCTTCGCTTTCATTTCCCCAATCAACCTCGGCAGCCGCTGTGTACCGCCTGCTCCAGGAATAATGGCCCAGCTAGTTTCAGTGAGCCCCAAAGAAACACCTTCTGCAGCAATTGCAAAGTCACATGAAAGCAGCCATTCAAATCCTCCCCCCAATGCATATCCATTGACGGCAGCTATCGTTGGCTGCGGTAGCCCTGCAATACTATTAAAAACATCCCGAATCGATTTAACGTTCCTTCTTACCTCCGCATCAGTCAAAGTCTTCCTTTCCTTCAAATCCGCTCCTGCGCTAAATGCTTTTTCCCCTGCACCCGTGAAAATGACGACACGGATATCGTCGTCGGCATAAACTGCATCGATGACTTCCTGCAGTTCAGAAAGTGTCCCATAGTCGAAGCAATTCAATACGTCGGGTCGATTCACTGTTATATAGCCGATTTGATTTTCCACTTTATAAATGACATTTGCCATGTGTCTTCCCCCTTTTTTAAATATGCCCCTTATGCAAGCACAACTATTAAGGGCCATCATCCATCATTTTCAATATTTTCTATAATGGCGGATATCCCCTGGCCGACACCGACACACATCGTTGCAAGACCATATCGTACATTCCGCTTTTTCATTTCATGAACAAGTGTTGTTAAAATACGCGCCCCGCTTGCACCGAGCGGATGGCCAAACGCTATTGCCCCGCCGTTGACATTCACTTTCTCCTGATCCAATTTCAATTGGCGGATGCACTCCAAGGATTGGGAAGCGAATGCTTCATTCAATTCCACTAGCCCGATGTCTTCAATCGTCAAGCTTGCCCTGCCCAATGCTTTTTTAGTGGCATGAATCGGGCCAAGGCCCATAATGGACGGTTCTAATCCTGCTACCGCCCCTACAACATATTTGGCCAGAGGTTTCAATCCAAGCTCCCGTGCTTTTTCTGCACTCATCAAAAGTAATGCCGAGGCTCCATCATTTAAGCCTGAAGCATTACCGGCCGTTATAGTGCCGTCTTTAAAGATCGGTTTGAGTTTTTCCAACTTTTCGATGGTCGTGTCAGGACGAGGGTGTTCATCCTTCTCGACAATGACTTCATTCCCTTTACGATCCGTATATCGAACAGGTACGATTTCATTAATGAAACGCTCATTTTCCACTGCTTTTTTCGCTTTTTGCTGGCTTTGATACGCGAATTGATCTTGGTCCTCCCTTGAAACCGAAAAACGCCGGGCGACATTTTCAGCCGTTTGAGGCATCGAATCCGTGCCATACATTTCTTTAAGTTTCTCATTCGTGAAGCGCCATCCGATCGTTGTATCCTGAAGCTCCATTGACCCCCGCGGAAATTCACTCTCAGGTTTGGCCATGACGTACGGCGCCCTTGTCATGCTTTCGGTACCGCCTGCGATATAAATATCGCCTTCACCTACAGCAATGGAGCGTGCAGCATACATGACGGCATCCAGTCCTGATCCACACAAACGATTTATTGTCGTTCCAGCCACATTCACCGGAAGACCAGCTAAAAGGGCGGACATCCGGGCCACATCGCGATTATCCTCTCCTGCTTGATTTGCATTCCCGAAGATGACATCTTCAATTTGATCTGGCGGCAGCTCTGGATTGCGATCGGTCAGCGCCTTGATTACAATTGCACCGAGGTCATCCGGGCGAACGCTTTTCAAAGCTCCTTTATATCTTCCGATTGGTGTTCTCACAGCATCAATAATCACAACATCCTTCATTTTTTCACCAGCTCGCCATCTTTTGTATAATCGTACACACCTTTACCTGTCTTACGGCCGAGCCTGCCAGCTTTAACATACTGTTCAAGAAGGGGGGCCGGGCGGTATTTTTCACCAAGTTTACTATGTAAATATTTTAAATTATTCAAACGGGCATCCAATCCCACCAAATCACCTAGCTCAAATGGTCCCATTGGGTAATTCAGCCCTAACTTTATTGCCTTATCGATTTCTTCTGGTGTACCTAAACCTTCTTGAAGCATAAAGAACGCTTCATTACCTACCAAACAGCTGATCCTGCTGGTTACAAACCCAGGGAATTCATTAATGACCACGGTTTCTTTTCCCATTTTCCCGGCAACCTCTTTTATTATGGCTGCCGTTTCATCGCTGGTTTCAAGACCACGTACAATTTCAACGAGTGGCATCTTTTGTACAGGATTGAAAAAATGCATGGCAATCGTTTTTTCGGGACGCTTTCCATAAGAACCAATTTCCGTAGGGCTCATCGTCGAAGTGTTGGTTGCAAAGTAGCAGTCCTCTTTTGCGTGCTCTTCAATCGTTTCGAAGACGGCCCTCTTAATTTCTGCCTTTTCCGGAACTGCTTCTATGATTAAGTCGGCATATGCTGCTGATTCTTTCAAATTGGAAGAATACGAAAATCTGCTTTTTGCTGCTGCCGCCTCTTCCTGGGTGATCTTTTGGTAGCGCACACCCTTCTCAAAAATGGTATCGATCTCTATTCTTGCACTTTCCAGTGCATCTTGATTCACATCCACCAACACTACATTGAAGCCTCCTGTTGCTCCTACATAGGCTATTCCCCTGCCCATGACACCAGATCCGACAATCACTAGATTTCTAATCATTCGTTCATTCCTCCTTCAAAAATAAATAGGGGCTGGCTACCGTGAATCAGATCAGCATTCATCCATTTCTGAATTACTTCTCCGACATACCGTTCAGCCAGCCGCCTATTTTATGTTTTATTAAATTCCAAAGGGATTTAAGGGACGGCTACCATGATAGGAAATGATGCTTTTCGTTTCTGTATAAAGATCAAGTGTTTCAATACAAAGTTCCCGGCCGAATCCTGACTGTTTATAGCCTCCGAATGGTGTTCCAGGAAATGCGGAGAATGGGCAATTCACCATGACGATTCCCGCTTCGATTTGATTTGCCACTCGAGTCGCACGTCCGCCATCCTTTGTCCAAAGCGCTGACCCCAAACCGAATTCGGTATCATTCGCGAGTCTTACGGCCTCTTTTTCATCTTTGAATTTCATAATGACAACGACCGGTCCGAATATTTCCTCTTTCACTACATTCATTTCATGATTGACATTCGCTATGACCGTCGGCTCATACCAATAACCGCTTTCGAAGCCTTCAATAACCGCTGGTTTTCCTCCTGTCAGGATTTCCGCTCCATCAGCAATGGCAGATTGTACATAATTGTCGATGACATCCAATTGCCCTTGATCTATGACTGCACCAACATGTGTTTCTTTGTCGAGTGGATTGCCCAATTTCAATTTCTTTGTTTTTTCTACGAATCTGGCAACGAACTCATCGTATATCTCTTCGTGTACATATAAACGGGATCTAGCTTCGCAAGATTGCCCAGTATTGTAGAAAATTCCATATAGTGATCCATCGATAGCTGCTTCAAGGTCCGCGTCTTCAAAGACAATATTAGGGGACTTTCCGCCAAGCTCCAATGTCACCCTCTTTAATGTTTGTGAAGCTTTGCCCATAAGATCCCTGCCGATTGGCGTAGAACCTGTAAAGGCCACCTTATTCACTTTCGGATGCTCGACAAGGTAATTCCCTACATCCGATCCAGGACCTGGAATGACATTGACCACACCGGAAGGAACACCAGCTTCTAAACAGATTTCCCCTAATACAATGGCAGTCAGCGGCGTTAACGAAGCTGGCTTGACAATGACTGAACAGCCAACTGCAATTGCAGGTGCAATTTTCCAAGCTGCCATCATCATAGGGTAATTCCAAGGAATGATTTGAGCACAAACACCTACTGGCTCTTTTTCCGTATAGTTATGGAATTGACCAGGTACATTATTGACAGATCCGCGGTGTGCAACTAAAGCGCCTGCATAAAACTCGAAATCTTCAATTGCCTGCATAACTTGGCCTTGTGCTGCAGAAATGGATTTGCCGCTGTTCAGAACCTCCAATTCTACCAATTCATTAAAGCGTGAACGCATGATTGCTGCAATTTTGTTCAAAACACGAGACCGTTTATTAATCGGAGTTTTCTTCCATTTCCCGTTATCAAATGCTTCACGTGCAGCTTGAACAGCTTTTTCTGCATCTTCCTTTGTAGCCTTGGCAACCTTGGCAATGATTTCACCAGTTGCAGGATTGTACGCATCAATCGTGCTACCATCAGAGCTTTCCACTCTTTCTCCATTAATGATCAGATGATAATAATCACGCTTCATTTCCGCTTTTTCAAATGCCGCCTCTTGAACTCTAACCATGTAATCCCACTCCCTTTTCTATATTACTTGCCTATGAATTGAGCTTTCCTTTTTTCAGTGAATGCTGCCACACCTTCTGCATAGTCCTTCGTTAAGCCAGCAATTCGCTGACCCTCCGCTTCTTCTTTTAAGTATTCGTCCAATGAAAGGTGATAGGACGCCTCTAAGTATCTTTTTATTAAACCGATTGCTTTCGTTGGTTTGTTTGCGATATTCTCAGCAAAGGCTTTCAATTGCTCATTCCATTCTTCCACACCGATCACTTTTGTAGCGAGCCCGATATTTTTCGCCTCGCTAGACGTGACCTTTTCCCCCAATAAAGATAATTCCAAGGCTTTCGCATGACCAACGATCCGCGAAAGGTAATACAGATTCCCCGAATCAGGTATCAATCCGATATTGACAAAAGCATTTAAAAAACTGGCTTTTTCGGAAACAAGCCGGAAATCGCATGCCAGTGCCAGGCTGAAGCCAGCCCCTGCAGCCACTCCATTGACTGCTGCAATGATCGGTTTTTCACAGTTTGCTATTTGCTGCATCATCGGACCGTAGTTTTCGCGCAGCATCTGGCCTAAATTCATGCCCTCATCAACATCCGATAAATCTTGCCCCGAACAAAAGGCCCTGCCCTCTCCTGTAATGATAATGGCCCGCACTTCATCTGACCCCGCAGATATTTTGATCGCTTTCTGTATTTCCTTATTCATTTGGGACGTAAAGGCATTTAGTTTATCAGGACGGTTCAAAGTAAGCCAAGCCACTCCATTTTCAACCCTATATTTAATGGTTTCGTACATAGAGCACCCCTTATCCGCCTGTAAAATCCGGCTCTCTTTTTTCTACAAATGCTTTCATTCCTTCTTTTTGGTCCTCTGATGCAAAAAGAATATAGAAGTTCTTCCGTTCAAATTGCATGCCCTCATATAAGGGGTAATCAACGGCTTTATTGACGGATTCTTTAATCAGCCTTACAGCTAACGGGGGTTGCTTCGCTATCTTCCTGGCAAAATCAACCGCTTGTTCCATTAACAATTCAGGAGCAACGATCTTATTAATGAAACCATATTGCAGGGCTGTCTTTGCCTTTATCCTTTCAGCCGTCAATATCCATTCAAGTGCCTTCGTCTTCCCTACCAATTTCGTCAACCTTTGGGTCCCCCCTGCACCAGGCATGACCCCTAGTGTCACTTCCGGAAAGGAAAACTGGGTATCGCTGGCGGCAATCAAGAAATCGCAGGATAAAGCAAGTTCAAAACCACCACCGAATACAAAACTTTTCACCGCACCAATCACAGGCTTCTTGACTAGGCTTATTCGATCCCAATCGGCAAATTGGTTCGTTAACTCCATACTGATTGGATTGTCGTTCACCATCTCGTCAATATCAGCTCCAGCGGAAAATGCTTTTCCATTTCCCGATAGCAAGATCACCTTCACTTGCGGGTCCCGGTCGAATTCTTCCATGGTTAAAACTATTTCCCTCACCATTTTCCTGTTAAGGGCATTCAGTTGCTGCGGCCGATTTAAAGAGATATAACCAATGCCATCCGCGATTGACGTTTCAATGAATTGAAGCGCATTCATTTTATTTCTTCGCCGATCATCATCGTTACAAGTTTCCCGGCAAAGCCCATTAAGTCTTTCCCTGATGCTTTGCCTTCAGGAGAACGCATTCCTTTTTGCAGTGCATCATGGTCTTCATAATACATTTCACATAGAATGTGATACTCAGAGTCTTTGCCCATCGGTGTCCCGACTATTTTAGTGACCTCCATTTTTTGAAGACCAGGAATTTTTTCCGTTATCGGACCATGTACATTGAAGTAGTGCTCATCGAATTCTTCCTTGTTTTCAGGTTGTTTATAAAGGGCGATTAGTTTTACCATTTTAGAAAACCTCCATTTTATTAGATTATTTTTATCATCGGTTTCATCGCTTCGAACGGATTTTTGCATGCCTTACAATATAAAATGCTGCGGCAGGCCGTTGGACCGAAGATATTTTCCATCGTGACATATGTCGATTCACAATATGGGCAATCCACATGCCATGATCCATCACTTTTCATTTGTCGAGGAGGAGGGGATATTCCGAAAACCTTCAATCCAGCTTTCCCCTTTTCCGTAATTCGATCGGATGTCCAGGAAGGGGAACGTAAAAATTCCACACTTACATTTTTTACGGCAGGCAGCTGTCGAAGGGCTGTTTCCACATTTTTTTGAATGATTGACAATGCCGGGCACCCAAGAAAGGTTGGCAGCATTTTTACCGAAACGTCCTGGCCTGAAACCGTCACGTCTTCAACCATCCCTAAATCCAGAATACTTACTGTATCGATTTCGGGATCTTTAACGTCTTCCAGGAGTTTATATATTTCTTCTGTGTTTAACTGTACGGTCGACATGATACCCCTCCCCTTTTCTATTGATTCACCATGAAGCTGCTCTATCTGTAGCGTACACTTCGCTTAACGTTTCTAACGCCTTTTCCAAATCCTCCGTATGCTGGCCATTACGACCATCACCTCTTGCCATGCCTATTTCAATGGTTGCTGCCAAGCCAACACTTTCAAAAATTGGGGTGATAGCCTCGATCCACTTCTTCTGTAAGTCAGCTTCGCCTTCTATCAAGCCAAGCTCCACCATTTCCTCACCATATTGTCCAAGTGAAAATACGCCAGCGAAATCCGGCATCGTTTTCCCGATCGCAGCCTTCATTCTCAAAACCGCTTCTTCGTGACCAGATCCCAGCAATTGGACGAACCAGGTTTTCCAGTGCATCAAATGATAGTAAAGTTCCATCTGTACCTTTTGTGCCACTTCAGCAAGCGGTTCATATGAACATGAATGAAGGGACTGAACCTTAATTGCTTTGGCTTGGGTATAAAAATAATTCCGCACTACCGCAAACGCCCAATCATAATCCGGGTCTTTCATATAGTAACCAGGACCATTGACCAATTCGAGAATGATCGCATTGCGCCGTTCCTTGGCAGGACGGTCATGAGCCAGCTTATCCGCATCCCCTTCACCGAGTTCATCAAGTAACTTATAATATATGGCTGCATGCCCCATCGTGTCTTGGGATATCGAGGCGGATGCAACATCTTCTTCGATATGCGGTGCGAGCCCAAGCCATTCTGCACCTCTGTATGAATGGATGAAGTCATCGTCCGCCAGTTGAAGTAGCAATTCCTTGATTGCGATGTTCTTCAATGATTCATTCTTCATTTTTCACGCCTCCAGCCCAAGACATTATCTCTTTTTCATCGAGCATTCCCTGCTCATACTTCCGCCATTTTTTCTTTAAATATCCATACCCTTTTGTGGTCCTGTAATCTTTATTATCAATACGTTGAAGCGTTTTCTTTTCCTCAATCGTCATTTTCCGTATATTCTGTCTTTTCACGACCCAGATATCATCAACTGCTTCACGTCTCATGAAATTTTCTTGTGCCATCATGATGGCGATATCCTCATTAGGGGCCAGCAGGCTGAAGTGGTATTGAACGGGTGAAGTTTGCGTTTTACGGCTAAATACTTCAAATTCTTCAAAGTAATTTTCTTGTCTAGTTTCCATTTCGTCCTTCCCCCTCCCTTAGATGATCTTTGGCGCTAACGCCTCGCGTACCCATTTATTTTTTTCATAAGAATTTCTTCGAAGACTTAAGCGATCCTGCGAACGGGGACCTTCATTCCTTGCGAACACCTTCAATTTCCCCCAATCCGGTTGTTGGTAAATCCAGGTTTTCGATTCTTTATCAAACCTTAGTGTTTCATCGGGAATGGTAAAGCCAAGTGAAAGGATCCGCTTCACATATTTAGAAAAAAAGGCTTGGCGAAGCTCTTCATTCGTACTGGTTCTGATTTTGTACTTGATCGTAATATCCTGTTTGGATGTGCCCACTTCTTTCTTACTGGGAGGTCCAAAGAAGAGTAATAAAGATTCCCACCAATAATTGATGGAGTCTTGGACCAATTCCCTTTGTTCTTCCGTTCCTTCAGCCAAAGCCATGATTATCGCTTCACCATGCTGAGCGTGAAAAACTTCTTCCGCGCAAATTCGCTGTAATGCTCGGGCATAAGGTCCGTATGAAGCGCCAAGCATGTTCGTCTGGGAAATGATGGCTGCCCCATCAACCAGCCAGCCAATCAATCCCGCATCGCCCCAGGATTTGGCTTCCATATGGAAAACATTATGAAACTTTAAATCTCCTTTAAACAAATCTTGCATAAGGTCATCCCGTTTTTTACTGTAAGGCTTTAGCAAATCCTCGGCGACTCGAAGCAATAATTGTCCATGCCCCATTTCATCTTGCACCTTTGCCATGATTCCAAGTTTCCTATTTAAAGTCGGGGCTTTAGGTACCCATTCCTTTTCCGGAAGCGCTCCCATGATTTCACTGATGCCATGCATCGATATTAACTTGATGAGTGTGCCCCGGTAATCTTCCGGCATCCAATCATCCGCTTCTATCTTTTCTCCTGCTTCGATTCTGGCAATAAATTGGTTTAGTTTTTCTTGTTCTGCCATATCATTTAAAAGAACGTTCATCCAATTCACCTCTCATATTTCAATGTAACGTTTATATAACGTTATTATATTTTACTGTTATATTTAATGCAAGACTATTCCGTCTCTTTTTTCAAAATAAAAGGAAATTATAAGGGGATTTTACGATTCTTTTAATCAACTAAAACTTTAAACGGTGAAGATTCCACTTTAATTGACTCTGTTGGGCAGCCTTCCAGTGCATCATCCAGATCATCAAATAAATCTTCTGCGACCACTGCAGTTCCTTCATGTTCATCCAAGATGACAAATGCCACTCCATCATCATTGTAATCAAAGATTTCCGGTGCAGCGGCACCGCAAGCAATGCAAGTTTCTTGATCCACAACTGTATATTTAGCCAAGATGCCTTCCTCATTCTCTATTTCATGATTAGATCCTTCTTCTTTTCCATTAAGCTTGTGCCATGAAGGGGCTGAACCTTTGAAAATGGATCGATAAGTTCCTTTGCATTGCCGATTACAGTAGATGCTTCTCCAAACCCACTGGCTCAACTTTACTTTCCCTTCATAAATGCAGATATCCCCAGCGGCATAAATCCCCGGAATGTTCATTTCCATTCTAGAATTAACGACAATCGCATTTTTTTCAATATCAAGATTTCAGACTTTAATCGGACTCAAAGCCCGTAGTCAGCGGCATCCGCTTTATGTATCTCTTCTTCCCCTTCAATCACGTTTTCGAGCACCATATCGATTTCTTCTGCTCCACGTAATTCAATCGGGACAGATGGAGTCATAAACTGAACGTCAGAATTCGCATGGTTTTCAACGCTATGTTCATGGGCACGGAATTTCCCCCTCCGGTGTGCAATCTTTACAAGATTTGCGAAAGGCTCGAGCATTAAAACCCAACTAATGGCACCCTCCTTTCCAGCCAGTTATAAACTAATCACTTCATCTTTCCGCTTATCAACGACCCGAATGGCTTTTCCTTCTGAGCGCGGAATGCTTTTTGGAATGTTGACAACAATATCCATCGTTACAAGACATGCAGATTTCATATGATGCTGAATCATTTTCCTTAATATCTCTACATCTCCATGCGTTAAGTCTTCTTCAATCTTCTTGTAGAAACCGCTTTCAATTTCAATGTGCAGTTCAACACCATCCATCTTCCCCTTCTTAACGAGATGAATCTGATAATGAGGCACAATTCCCTCCATTTGGAATAACACACGCTCTATTTCAGAAGGGAATACATTCACTCCCCTGACTATGATCATATCATCCGTTCTGCCTTTCACACGGGACATTCTTGTTGTGGTACGCCCGCATTTACAAGGTTCATGGGTAATGGAGGCGATATCACCCGTCCGATAACGAATGATTGGCAACGCTTCCTTTGTAAGGCTGGTAAAGACAAGTTCCCCATCTTCGCCGTCCTCAACTAGTTCAAGCGTGTCCGGGTTAATGACCTCGACAAGAAAATGGTCTTCTGCGATATGCAGTCCATCCTGTGCTTCATGGCATTCAATCGCAACTCCTGGCCCCATGATTTCACTTAGTCCGTAAATATCGATCGCCTTCAAATTCAGTTTCCTTTCAAGTGTTGCCCTCATTGCCTCTGACCACGGCTCAGCTCCGAAAATACCATACTCAAGCCCATTATCAGCAGGGTCAATCCCCATCTCCTCCATCTTTTCAGCGAGATTCAAAATATAAGTAGGGGTTCCACAAATGCCGCGCGGTTTAAAATCATTGATGATCGTAATCTGGCGATCGGTATTCCCCCCTGAAATTGGTACGGTGGCCACCCCCAGCTTTTCCGCACCGCAATGGAGGCCAAGTCCGCCCGTAAACAGACCATATCCATATGCGTTATGGAAAATATCTGATTTTTGACCTCCAGCGGCTACAATTCCACGTGCGACGATCGTTGCCCAGTTTTCCAAATCGTTTTTTGTATACCCGACAATTGTAGGCTTTCCGCTTGTTCCTGATGAACCATGAATACGCGTTACTTCCTCCATTGGAACTGCGAATAAACCGAATGGATAATGATCACGAAGAGTCTGTTTTTTTGTAAATGGAAGCTTTGTCACATCGTTTAGAGTTTGAATATCTTCTGGATCAAGGCCCAGCTCTTCAAATTTTTCTCTGTAATAAGAAACATTTTCATATACATGGCTTAACGTTTTCTTAAGACGTGCCAATTGTAAACTTTCCATTTCAGCACGCGTTGCCGTTTCAACTTCCGGATTGTACATTGTTTCAGTCCCCCTTAATTTTGCTCGTGTCCCATCCGACCCCTCTTTCATAACGTTTATAAAACGGGTATCAAATTATCGTTATGATTCATTTTCAAGATTAATACGTCGTTTCTACGTTGTCAATAATGTTTTTTTCAATTCTGCTAAAAATGACAGAATAAAAAAAAAACATTTTCTAATTTACTAAATTTTCTGACTATGTTAACTTTAACAGTGATGTATCACTTTACCTACGGACGTTTTAAATTTGTACTATAACAAAAAGGGGGATTATTATGGAATCGCCGGTTAAAACGAGGCATTCACCCGCAGGTCATGACAGTGGAAACAAGTATCGTCAATTAATTGAAACGGAAGAATTCAAGGAACTGATTCAAAAGAAAAATGCTTTCATCGTACCTGTCACTCTCTTCTTTCTTGCCTTTTATTTTGTTCTGCCAATTTTAGCTGCTTATAGTGACGTACTGAAAGGCGAAGCCTTCTTCCATATTACTTGGGCTTGGGTATATGCACTTCTCCAATTTGCCGTAGTATGGATAGGAGGATTCGTCTATATTAAAAAGTCAGCGAAGTACGACAAGATGGCTAAAAACATCTTAAATAAATATGAAAAGGAGCTTAGCGAATGAGCATTTTATCCCTAACACTTTTTTTAGGCATCATTTTGTTAACGCTCACAATAACCTATTACTCTTCTAAGAAAACGAAAAATGCCAGTGATTTTTATACTGCCGGCGGCGGATTGACAGCATGGCAAAATGGTTTGGCCGTCGCAGGTGACTTTATGTCAGCCGCTTCTTTCCTGGGAATTACAGGTGCCATCGCACTGATTGGTTTTGATGGCTTTTATATGAGCATCGGGAACCTTGTTGCCTTTCTTGTCTTACTTTATCTTGTCTCGGAACCACTTCGCAATCTAGGTAAGTTTACGCTGGCAGACATGATTTCAGCACGCTTTAAATCAAAAAAAGTACGTGGGATAGCTGCGGCTAACACACTTGTCATTTCAATCTTTTACATGATTGCACAACTTGTTGGTGCAGGGGGATTAATTAAACTATTGCTCGGCATCGATTATTGGCTTTCCGTCCTTCTTGTCGGTATATTGATGACGATTTATGTAATTTTCGGCGGGATGAGGGCTACAAGCTGGGTGCAGATCACCAAAGCTGTTCTCTTACTAGGCGGTTCCGCTGTGCTGACGTTCATCGTATTTTCCCGTTTTAATTTCAACATTTCAGAGATGTTCCATCATGTTCAAACTGCAACACCGCTCGGAAAGGATTTTTTGAATCCTGGGAATAAATACACCGATGGGCTTGACATGATTTCCTTTAATATGTCGCTTGTCCTTGGAGCAGCAGGCCTTCCGCATTTGCTCGTCCGCTTCTTTACAGTTAAAGACGCAGCTACTGCAAGGAAATCCGTCGTATATTCAACATGGTTTATAGGGATATTTTTCATCATGACGATTTTCCTTGGTTTCGGTGCTGCATCTTTCGTCGGTTTTGACCGGATCGTCGAAGCGAACTCGGCAGGAAACATGGCCGCGCCCCTTCTTGCACTAACAATGGGCGGTGAATTTTTATTCGCTTTCGTTTCTGCTGTGGCATTTGCCACGATTTTAGCGGTTGTATCCGGTCTTGTTTTAACTTCGGCATCCGCTTTTGCACATGACATATTCGGTGAAATCATCAAGGAAGGAAATATTACGGAAAAACAGCAAATACTCGTTGCCCGAATGGCTTCGGTCGGCGTAGCGGTCATTTCGATTTTACTTGCTTTATTTGCACAATCAATGAATGTCGCTTTTCTTTCAGTCCTTGCGCTTGGAATTGCTGCAAGTGCCAATTTACCGATCATCCTTTGCACAATATATTGGAAACGCTTCAACGCAACCGGAGCGATCACAGGAATGTTATTCGGGTTACTCAGTTCCATCATACTGGTCATGCTCAGTCCCAATGTATGGAATCCGGAACCTGGGATGGGTATTTTCACAGGCAATCCCCTCTTCACAATGAGCAACCCTACCATTTTCACCGTGCCGCTTGGCTTTATTGGAGCCTATTTAGGTACAATCCTGTCAACGGCAAAAGGTGAGGAAAACAATTTTCCTGAAGTACTGTTCAAATCCAACACCGGGTATGGAATAAGTTCAGCAAAAGACCATTAAAGGAAGGGAGATTTCCATGACCACTCATTTAGATAAGGATATTCACGAATTGCATTACGACCAAATCAAACAGGTACTTGTCGACGAACCATATGCTTCTTTTCTCGGGATGAAGTTGACGAAACTCGGTCCCGGCACAGCTGAAGCAGAATTGATTCCAAGTGACCATATGCTCAATTCACACGGAACGGTTCACGGGGCGATTATCTTTTCACTCGCTGATTACGTGTTCGCAGCAGCCAGCAATTCATATGGAAAAATAGCAGTTGGCGTTTCAAACAACATCAATTTCTTATCAGCTGGCAAACGGGGTGAGACTTTAACTGCCAGAGCGGAAGAGATCAAGAAAAACCATAAACTGGCATGGTATAAAATAGACGTGTCAAATGAAAGGGAATTGATTGCAACCATGGAAGCGATGGTATTCAGGAAAAATAAATATTTCGTCGACCAAGTTGAATAAGTAACGTTTGAAACCGGACAAGCAATCCATTTGTCCGGTTTCCTTTCCCTTGATTTTCCAAGGATACGTAAGCATAGAAAAAAAGGGGGATTCCCGATTGGAATCACCCCTCCCCTATTTTATAACCCTTCTTCTAGTTATTGACCGCAATACTGGAATCTATCACTATTAACGACTCCACGCACTCCCGTTCACTTATCCCATCCGTCTGATAAGCGATTTTCCCTCCATGCCTTCCGATGATCATGGCCAGGATTGCTGAAATGCACATGGACATACATTAATCAAAGAGACCCTTGTAATGCTTCCATTTTCTCCTTCTTTCCTACATATACATCAAGCGCAGCCTGCAAAGCCTCTCCCCGATTAACTTGGAACCCTTGGCGCAAAAGGACAGCTTCCAAGGAGGCCAATACAAACAGGATGTTTTCTTTCCTGCAACTGAATCCCATAGTCCCGATTCTCCAGATTTTCCCGTGAAGCGGACCAAATGAGGAAGCGATTTCGATGCCAAATTCATTCAACAGCATGTCTCTTACAGCTTCACCATCGATTCCTTTTGGAATTTCAATGCAAGTTACACACGGAAGTTTGTTTTTCCCATCCCCGAATAACATTAGTCCCATTGCCTTGATCCCTTCAACGAGAGCAGCTTCGTGGAGTTCATGACGGGCAAAGCGCGTTTCCAGACCTTCTTCGAGCACAAGGCGCAATCCTTCACGTAACGCATAAATCATGGAAGTTGCTTCTGTATGATGATTCAAACGACGCGGTCCCCAATAATCCTGCAGCATGCTTAAATCGAAATAATTACTGGCGATCGGACGGCTGAGCGAAACCTGTTGGTTGTCTTCATCCGTCGCAATGCCACGCTCCACCTTTTTGCGGGACTGAATGATTTCTTCTATTCGCTCGTTATACGTAATCGGTGCCATACCCGAAGGAACGGACAAGCACTTTTGTGACCCGCCTATCAATCCATCAATACACCATTCATCCACCTTTACATCGGTGCCCCCAATGGAGGCAACCGCATCCACAACAAGCAGGACACCCCATTCACGGCAGGCCCGCCCGATTTCCTTCAAAGGCTGCATACAACCAGTGGAGGTTTCCCCATGCACGATTGCTGTTATTTTTGGGGAGACTTTCTTGATTTCCGCAATGACTGCTTGCGGTTCGAACACTTCACCCCAAGGACATTCCATCGTATGGACTTCAGCTCCGTATCGCTCACAGATTTCCACCAATAAATGACCGAACCTTCCGAATATAGGAACCAGGACCTTATCCCCCGGCTCAATGATGCTGCATAGAATCGCTTCATTGCCGGATCTTGAGGTGCCATCTATCGGGAACGCCCATTTATTTTTCGTTTGAAAAACCAAACGCAGCATTTCCATCACTTCATTCATGATAGTGGTGAATGCAGGATCGAATTGCCCTAATATCGGTGTGCTCATCGCCCTTAAAACACGCGGGTCAACTTCGACCGGTCCTGGTGTCATGATCGTTCTCATCGGTGCATTCAATTCTGAATATGCCATTTTTACCAACTCCTTCAATAGGCTATTTTATAAAGTATTTCATTAAAAAAATCCGATTCCCTTATCCATATCCATCGCAACAGGTTTGACATCCATCCATTGTGAAACCCCAGCTTCATTTCCTCTTTCTTTGCCAGGGAATCGAGAGTCGAAAATGTCCTTACAAAACCTTTCAAAAACCTCTTCCTCTCCGATGCCATTCGGAACATTGAATTCCGAAGCCAGACGACGCATCCTTCCTTTATGAATGGGAGTGGTGCCCGCATGATCGCTCTTACCAATGATTTTCACCGTATAAAGGCGCTGACGCCCACATATGCGCCGTCATATTCCACCCCATCCTTGTCCGTTTCCATATGGGAACTGGTCGGAATGATTCCACCGGATGGACCCCTAAATCATACACTATCAAAATATATAATAAGTTTTTTCCCATCCTCAGCTTTCATTGCTTTCATTGCCTGCTGAGCGCTCATCCTTTCCTTGGAATATAATATCCGTGTCACCCCATTACTCTCTGTTGCCCCGAAAAAATGCTAACCATTCTATCATCGAACGCAACATCATCCTTTTCATCTATTAATTTTTCGTTTTGATTGCCCATCTTATCGCTTCCCTTCGCAATAGCCTTTGATGTCATGAACATTCACAAAATTTATGTCATCTATTATTTTACTTGCTTTCGCCTTTAACTTCATTGACAATTCTGTTAGTATTTCGGTGTTTTTTTGTGCAAAATAACCAACTGAAAGACAACCAATAATGTGTATATATATACAGATTTCTATGATCAAAAGAACTTTTGTTATAGTCAGCGCCTTATCATATTTCACTGGTGTTTTTTGATAAATTTCTAATTCACATATCTTTTATTTGCTTTTTCTTTTTATAAAGAATTAGACCAAAATGGGGAACAAGTAATCGTGATCACTTGTTCCCCATTTTGGTCTAATATTCACTTATTTTAATCCGAAGCCCCGTATGAATTACTGGTAGAAGTTAAGATATGACACTATGCTGAGCCTCATGAATTTAATAACATTGAATCCTGGTTGGATCTGAATGCCCCAGAAATCACTTAATGTTTACACTTATTTTCCTTCGCTTCAATGCGTCGTCGATGCAGGATAGGCTCAGTATACCCACTTGGTTGGTTATAGCCTTGAAACACTAGGTCGCATGCCGCTTGAAACGCCACTGAGCTGTCGTAATTATCCGCGATACATTGATAGGCTGAATCTCCACGGTTTTGTTCATCCACTACTTTAGCCATTCGTTGTAAAGTCTCCAAAACCTGTCCTTTTGTACAAATTCCGTGGTGAAGCCAGTTAGCGATATGCTGACTCGAAATTCTTAGTGTGGCACGGTCTTCCATCAACCCTATATTGTTGATATCTGGTACTTTGGAACAACCAATTCCTTGTTCTACCCAACGTACAACATAACCGAGGATACCTTGAGCATTGTTATCCAGCTCTTGCTGAATTTCTTCCGGACTCCATTCGGGGTTTTGAGCCACCGGGATTTCCAAAATATCATCACGTAAATTTACTGGATTCTTTTTCAACTCATCTTGCACCTTTTTTACATCCACTTGATGATAATGAAGAGCATGCAATGTCGCTGCAGTCGGTGAAGGCACCCATGCTGTATTCGCCCCCGCTTTCAGATGGCCAATCTTTTGCGTTAGCATTTCCGCCATCATATCAGGTATTGCCCACATTCCCTTACCAATTTGAGCTCGACCTTGAAAACCGGTTGCTAGACCTACATTGACATTCGATTTTTCATAACCTTGTAGCCACTTTGATCCTTTCATGTTATTTTTGAGGATCATAGGTCCAGCTTCCATAGAAGTATGAATTTCGTCTCCCGTTCGATCTAAGAAGCCTGTATTAATAAATGCCACCCTTTCTTTAACTTGGCGGATACAAGCTTTCAAGTTCAATGAAGTTCGACGTTCTTCGTCCATAACACCAATTTTCAGTGTATTTCGCTGTAGACCAAGCATGTCTTCCACACGATCAAAGAGCTCATTGGCAAAAGCCACCTCTTCGGATCCATGCATTTTTGGCTTAACGATATAAACTGATCCTTTAGATGAATTTTGATATTTACCATTCCCCAACAGGGAATGTTTGGCAAGTAAACTGGTCATGACTGTATCCATAATCCCTTCAGGAATCTCTTCACCATTTGCATCCAGGACTGCGTTTGTGGTCATTAAGTGTCCCACGTTACGGACAAACATAAGTGAACGACCAGGTAAAGAGAATTCTTCTCCATTTGGTGCTCTGTATAAACGATCCGGGTTCATTGTACGTGTCATCATTTTATTATCCTTTTTGAAAGTTACAGCCAGATCCCCCCTCATAAGACCTAACCAATTTCGATAGACCAGGACTTTATCTTCAGCATCCACTGCCGCAACAGAATCCTCACAATCCATAATGGTCGTAAGAGTAGATTCCATTAGAATGTCCTTAACGCCTGCTTTATCTATTTTACCGATCGGATGACTTCTATCAATCTGAATTTCAAAATGCAACCCATTATTTTTTAATAATATCGCCGATGGATTTCCGCATTCACCTTGATTGCCAACTAACTTAGATTCCTCTCCTAAACTTGTAATTTCTCCATTTCTGAGTGTAACAGCTAATTTCCCATCCACTACTGTATATTTCACAGCGTCTTTATGTGAATGATCCTTTAAAGGAGTTACTTGATCAAGAAAATCCTTTGCAAATGAAATGACTTCTCCACCGCGTACTTCATTGTAGCTCCCTTCTCGGTAGGCTCCTTCTTTTTCGCTAATAACATCTGTACCATATAGGGCATTATAAAGGCTTCCCCACCTTGCATTTGAAGCGTTAATAGCATAACGAGCATTATCAACCGGGACAACTAGCTGCGGACCGGCTTGGAAGGCAATTTCATCATCTACCCCTTCTGTCGTAATATGAAAGTCTTCTCCTTCAGGTTCGAGATAGCCAATTTCTTGTAAAAATGTTTTATATTCAGCAAAATCCATCTCTTTATTTTCTCTATGCCATGTATTGATATTGGTTTGAATTTCATCACGACGAGCTAACAATTTTTTGTTTTTTGGAGACATGTCATGTACCAATTTTTCAAAATCAACCCAAAATTGTTCCTGATTCAGTCTGCTTCCAGGCAACCCATCTTTATTGATAAATTCAAAAAGTACCGAAGCCACTTGAAGATTACCTACTTTCACATATTCTCCCATGATGTATTCCTCCTCTAAAAATTAGTTCGACTCCCGGCATACGCCGAGATAATTTTCTTAAACCAGGTGATCTCTCCTCCCTTTGAACGGGTTCAATACTTAATTTATTTTCGATTTCGAGTTCTCAAATTTATTGTTTTGTTTTCTTATAATCAATTTCAAGTTTATCGTTAGAGATGTCCAATATAGTCAGTATGGTATGAACACCTTTTTTTCTTCACTCGTAAAATGAAAGCCCATTTTTTTTAGTATATTCACTTGGTGTTTCCATTTTCAGGCAGATAGATCGGTTACTGCCCGACCTCCAACTTATTCATTAATTTATTCCAATTAATGAATTTCTCCAAAAAGATCGATATAATGACACCCATAATGAGACCATTGGTAATGAAAGGCTGCAAGAGGACAGGTATACTGCCGAATAATGCTGGCGGGATATTCATAATGCTAACTCCAACTAGGACCGGCCCTGCTAAACGGAGTATCGTTTCAGAGTTGAATAACGTTCCTTTCAAACTGTTTAATGCGGTGCCGAACAATTGAAGGTATGCGACAAATAATACAGCGTTACCTATTGTTAATGGTATTGTTCCTAAGAATCTCCCTAATGGCGGAATAACTCCAATGAGAGTAAACAAAAATCCGCTTATAATGAATGGCTTTCGTTTGAATAACTTGGTACTTTGTAAAAAACCTATCGTAGATGTAAATGGTGTAAAAGGGACCAAGCCAAAAATCGAAGTGATGAACGCAAAAATACCTGTTACAAAAATAGATCTCCTGTATTGACTATGTTCCACCTTTTCCTTGTAAACATCTGCAACAGCTTGAATAGAAGCGAAAGAATTCGTTAAATTCAGAAGGACAGCAAAAAAGGAAACAAAAATAATACCAATATTCAAGTTTGGAGTTCCAAGGGGAAAGAAAGTGAATGCCATACCTGAAGAGCTAGCCGTCGGAAGATCTGAAGGGAAAATAATTCGATATAATGACCATCCTACGATAATTCCGATCAGGATTGAGAAATTGCCTAGTATTTTCCCTCCTTTAATCCTTAAAAAACCGACGAAGATGACAATCAAGATTGAAAACAAACTGACAGGGAGATCAATTGTTCCACTTTCGGTTATTTTAAACATACCTTTGAAGAAAATAAAGATGAGCTGAAAGGTCAGTAAAAATATATAAACACTTATCACCATTGGCTTAATTACTTTTTGTATGATATAAATCAGGTTAAATGCCGCAAGCAGTACGGTTACAGCTCCAGCCAGCAAAATACCTGTTGCAATCCCTCCCCCTACGGTTGCAAAATCCAATCCGAGTGCAGATGCAGAGATGCCCATATTTATCATCAGACCCCACATTAGCCCTGAATGGCTGTCCAATAATGGATAACGGTGCCCAACCCATGCCTGCAGAATACAGGATATTCCGGTAAAGATAAAGGAGCACCTTATCGTCATTTCAATTGTTTCTGTAGGAAGCTGGAATGCTGCTCCTACAGAAATTGGTACGACAACCGTATTGGCAAAAATAAAAAAAAGCCACTGTAAAGAGGAGAATAATGTTACAGTAACTCCTTGCTGTTTCATCTTAATCATCACCATTTCCGATTTCTGGATTTTCATAAAATCTGTTTGCTAGTTTTTAAGGAAGCCAATCGTAGAAATTACAAAATCATCACTTTTTATAAATAAAAATATAAGCGAAGCGCTGTCTTCATTACAATCGCTTCGCCTTAATCACTTTTTTTGTTTTTAAAAGAAGAAACTTAAATTATTTTGTAATGTTTAATAAACTTAGCCTTTTTCTAATATCTTGTTATATCCATAGGCAATGCCCCTGCAGCAAAGCCTACAAACATGAATCGGCTGTTTCCTGTATTGCGCATTCCATGGATTTGATTAGGCTTGGCCAATACTACCATTCCTTTTCTGATCGTGATCTCATTCTCTAGATCAGGAAAGTATGTTCCTTCCCCCTCAATGCAGACCCAAATATCATCAACATTCGAATGGGAATGTAAAAATACTTCCTGCTCAGGTTCAAGACACCAAACTGCCCCAACAGTTTTATCCGTTTCATAGAAATAATTTTTTTGTGGTGCATTAGAATCGAATTTTGCTATTTTATCGATTTCAAAAACTCTTTCCTCTATTATCGACTTTTTGTTCAAAATTACATTCTGGTCCATACCTCGGCACCTCTTTTATATTTAATGGTTTTGAATTACACTTACCGGATCTCCCTAAAATACAATTCTGCCGCATTAAATCTCTTGAAGTTGTCATCTACTCATTTCTTCTAAATGTTGTGACCTTTTACAAGGATGCATCACGATTACAATCTTTAGAGTAAACATATGTTAAACTTTCTCTGCCTACCGCATAGGCAGCTTGATGTACATATGGACCCATAAAAATGTAATCTCCTTTCTTTACAGGAACCCACTGATTATCCAGGTTATACATCCCTTCTCCCGAGAGTAAGTAGGCTCCATGTTCTTGCACATGTGTTTCGATGAACGGATGAGATGCAGCGGGATCAAAGGAAAGAATATGAAAATTCATATCAAAATCTATATCAGCAGGCAAAAGATCCTTAAGATGGACATTATGCATATCATCATAAATCCTGAATTCAATGTTGTTCGCATGGTTTGAATAAACCCATGGCCTCCGTCCTTCAAGTGGACGATACTTTTGCTTATATAGGAATAGTTTAGAATCTCCATCCGATTGGTTTTCTAAATACATCTTTGTTCCTGGCGGACAATATAAATAACCGCTTTCATCAAGGACAAACTCCTGTTCACCTGCAGCAGCTTTTATTTTCCCTTCAATAACATAGACAAATGTCTCAACATCTTCTTGTCCACCAAACCCTTCGCTGTTCTTTCCATCCTTTTGCATTGTCACAATGTAATCGACAAAGCTTGCTCCAAGCTTTGGAGAACCCAAAATGGAAATGATACAATTCTCAAATCCCGGTACAACATTATTGACCAATCCTTCAGGTGCAATTAAAGCATATTTACCGTGCTCAATTATTGATCTGCTTGCTAATAAATCTTTAGGATAACCCATCTTTTAAACTCTCCCTTTAATCGTATTTTATTTGAAATATGTGACTCATGGTGTGCCCTGTTCCCGCTGTAAATCAACTTATAATTGAAGCTTCTTTCCATATATTATTGGCTTGTGATAGAAACGATTAAGTCCCTTATATAAATATTAACCGCTTTCATTTAATTAGTCTTTATGCCTAATCGATAAAAACGTTTTATATTTTTGTTCATTATAGATAAAAAGGTTTTCTCCAGTCCTTTATGCTTAACAATCCTAGATTTTAATTTTTTCCACAGTGGTAATGCTTCCATTTTCAAAAACAATATCCCCATTGACGATCGTTGTTGTTACTTGCCCTTTGAATGTCCTGCCAACATAAGGCGACTGCTGATGGCGGTAGAACAAATCTTCCTTTTTAAGCTCGAAGCTTTTGTTCAGATTAACTATCGCCAGATCAGCGTCGCTATCAACGGCTATTATCCCTTTATGGGGATAAAGGCCAAATAACTTAGCTGGATTTGTTGATGTTAATTCAACAATTTTCCCCAGAGGAAGATTACGGTTGAAATGCCCCTCTGTCAACATAATATTGAGCGTAGA
Source organism: Peribacillus sp. SIMBA_075 (assembly GCF_046534585.1). Classification (NCBI taxonomy): domain Bacteria; kingdom Bacillati; phylum Bacillota; class Bacilli; order Caryophanales; family Bacillaceae; genus Peribacillus; species Peribacillus sp. SIMBA_075. Next base: position 30,915 of record NZ_JAWRYN010000025.1, read on the forward strand.
TTGAGCACCGGAAATCCCACCCCAGGCACTGAAAAAGTCATCATTTATTACTTCTTTCATAGAGGCAGGTGCTGGGGAATGGTCGGATGCTATTACGTCAATTTCACCGTTTGCTACAGCTTCCCATAATTGTTCTACTTCTTCATCATCACGCAGTGGAGGGCAGCATTTTGCCAATCCGCCTTTTTCCTCTAAGTCTTTTAATGTCAAAGATAAATAATGAGGGCATGTTTCTACCGTAATATCCAGGCCTCTTTGTTTTGCCTGATTGATGACTTCCACTACTTTGCGGCTGCTCGCATGAACAATGTGCAGTTTACAACCTGTAGCTTCTGCATATGAAATTATTCTTCTTACCGCTTCAATTTCGGAAATTATCGGTCTTGATTCGACGAAGTCTTTTGCAGTCGTCTTTTTTTGTCTTTGTTTTTCTTGTGCAAGCTGATCACAAATCACTGTACTTTCAGCATGAACTGCTAAAAGTGAACCTACAGAGGCAATTTCTGTCATCCCTTTAAAAATCGTAATATCATCGACATGATTGAAATCGACAATTCCGCTCGGTGACATAAAAGCTTTAAATCCAATTACTCCATTTTCATCAAGTTCCTTAATATTCTCAATATTTTCTGGTATAAGTCCACCCCAAAAGCGGCAATTGACTACCGACTTTTCTTCGGAGCAAGCTCTCTTTAATTCCAAATATTCTTTATTGATCGTTGGTGGTGTACTGTTCAATGGCATATCAAAATAAGTTGTCACCCCACCTGCCGCTAAACTTCTGCTACCAGTTTGAACACCTTCCCACTCAGTTCTGCCTGGCTCGTTGAAATGAACATGAGTATCAATTAATCCTGGGAGGATGTGCTGCCCCTCAGCATTAATTTCTCTTGTTGCTAAAGCATCAATATTTTTGCCAATAGTCACTTCTTTAATTTTCCCTTCCTTAATTGCAATATCTCCCTGAACAATCGAATTAAACATTACAAGATTTCCATTTCTAATGAGTAAATCATATGTAGCCATAGGTTCATTCCTTTCTATGGGAAATCAAATTTTATAAAAACTTTTAAGGAGAATCCTCTTTTACAAGTTGCATAATGAAGAAACGAACATCTTGCTTCGGGCAGCTGAAATCGTATATATTCGAAATTAAATACAACTATTGCATTCTGAACATCGTTTTGAGATTTAATAGATTCCACTAAAACTTCTATCAAGCAATTTTGGAATGAAACGTACAATCCATTTCCCCAACTTAATCGCATCCACCTTTTTGCAGACAGGAAGCGAGATGCACAGCTTTGGCTGTTATCTTGTTTTGTACGGCATTTCCTCCGCGGTCTTCATTGTTTACTCCTGCTTCAATAATTTTTAAATATTCTGACTTTTCCTCTAACTATTTCACGTTTCCATCAATTAAGCCCCTTTAACCACATCCTCTCGTTCCTGTTGCGCTTTTTAAACAAGGCTCTTTTCGTAAAGATTGTTGTTTTTAAAACGAAACTATTTTAGGTTGATTGGAGCGGAAGTGCGAGACTCCTGCGGGAGCAGCGGGACAGGTGAGACCCCACAGGCGTCTACGCCGAGGAGGCTCACCGCCCGCACCAAGGAAAGCGAGCACCTGGAGGGGAAATCAACCACACTGCACTACTTCGTAAATAGCAATGCGAAAGCAGCCTTAAACAAAAACAATATAGATGAACGAATGCGAGCATCGTACCTGAGAAAAATGATAGAGAACTGGCGGATTGTATACGCTTCAAAATATAAATATAGTTTCTAAATATAATAAGAACTTGGGATTTATGAATGTAAAAAAAAATCTTGAAAACAGTTTCATTAACCTTCAATCCTCTATACAATTGATTATAAGCGGATTCATTCACAAAATCATTATGCGATGTAAACAATTTCCATTTAAATTTTTGTCCAAATTTAACAAGATTCGTTTGCTTCCCTTTCTAGTAATAAAAACTGACAAAATGTAGAATTAGAAGGTGTATGATGAAAAAGGTAGAAGATTTATTTATCGTTGATGTGTTTCAAGAAGCCAAAATTATTGCTGGACATGCCGGACTTAAAAGGAAAGTAGAATCAATTGAGATTTCAGAAACACCAGATGCCATCAATTATTTAGCTAAGAACTCACTATTATTGACAACAGGATACGCTTTTAAAAACGACCCTCATGCATTATGCAATCTCATTTCCCAAATTAATGAACTTCCATGTGCAGGGATTGCCATTAAACTAAAAAGATTCATTGATAAGATCCCGCAGGATGTAATCGAATTGGCTGACTCATTAGAATTTCCTATTATTCAAATCCCAGAAACATTAACATTAGGTGCGGTTGCTCATCAATTATTAAGCTTTATATGGGATAACCAAATTGAAGAGTTATTCTATGCGATGCATATTCACAAGGAATTTACCAATATGATGATAAAAGGCTACAGTCTGAATTCTTTAATTGAAAATCTTGGCTCCCTATTAAAATGTCCTGTTCTCCTACTTGATCCTATTGGTGATGTGACATCCTTTTCTCATCATTTTCGTACAGGAAATATGAAAATCGTTATGAAAAATGTTCAAGAACACATTAAACGTGATATAGAAACATACCTAGAGAAAAACCAGCTCACAATCGACATCCAGAATACGGACATTTCTATAAAAATGTTTCGGGTGAAAACAATGCGTCCCTATCCCTATTTTCTATTAATTCTTCACCCTGAGAAGCTTTCATACCCATCATCACAATTAGCTATAGAACAAGCATCAACAGTCATTTCATTCACGCTGCTTAAAAACGAGGCTATTAGAGAAAACAGTCGTTTGTTAGAAAATAACTTTTTTGCTTCCCTTGTTGATGGAAAGATTTCTAACAAACAAGAAATTATTCATAGGGGAAAACAGCATGGCTTAATCGACAATATGAAATACGTATGCATTGTATGTAAGATTGATGATGATAAACAAAACGCTTTACAAAAAAGTGCAGACATAATGAATAGATTATACGACTATTTATATAAATTTTTACATAAATCATTTTTAAAAATAGATACTAACAACATCGTTTTTATGAAAGATGGATATTTTGTTATTTTGATGCAAGCTCCTCTGAATATTAATGATTCGATTAAAAGCATAATAGAAGAAAGGCTGAAGGAGTTCCAGAATGAGGCTTATTCAAATCTAAAAGTTTCGTTGTCGTTTGGAGTTGGTAACTTTTCTAATGACCTTACCTATATCCACCTTACATACGAAGAGGCAGTGGAAGCATGGACAAATGGGGCTGAACTGTTTCAAAATAAATTTATCAACTTTTACGAAACCAAGCAATTAATCGAACTGATTCGGCTAATTCCCGAAAAAGATTTAAAAAAATTTTATGAAAATACTTTACGTTCTTTATCCTACCCGAAAAATAAAGATGAAAAAGACTTAGTTAATACCTTATTGGTATATTTGGATAATAATTGTGAACTTGCTATTACATCCAGGAAACTGTTTGTTCACCGTAATACCGTTAAATACCGAATTGCCAAATGTGAGGACATGTTGAATTATTCCGTTCATGATGCAAAAAACTCACTTCATTTACGTATAGCTTTACTCATGAGTTCAATTTTCAGGGGTAATAGTGATTAATAAGTTATTGTAATCACTACTAAAGCAGATATTGACTGAAGGTAAACTGCCCACGCAGACAGAGATCAATATAAAGAGAAAATCTCGACTTTATTTTCTGGAGGTTCTTGGATAATGGAGGAATCCAGGAATTTCAGTGGCTTTTTTATGAACATACAGAACTCCTTTTATTACATTGGATCATTGTCGATACGCATGACTGTTTCATCGAATGAAGGATCTTTGTCCTATAATTGTATACATTTTGAAAAAACTCGTGTTCCGATACAGTCGGATCACGAGTTTTTTTGTAAGTTCTCTTTTAGTTTAAAGCTAAAACTTATAAGTTCCTCAATATTGTTTTGTGGCTATCTTAATCACTGTAGAGTAAAGGACTCTAGCTCCTGCACCCATATCTTCTACAGTCACGAATTCATCTGGGTGATGACTAAGACCATCTTTACAACGAACGAAAATCATTGCAACATTCGTTACATCCGCCATAGCCATTGCATCGTGACCAGCACCGCTTACAAGAGTGATAGCACTGCCATCCAATTCGCTAATGGACTCCTCGATTACTTTAATCAATTGTTCATCACAGTATACAGGATCGGCTTCCATGACCTGTTCAAAATGAATTTGGAGTCCTCTAGCTTTTGCTACTCTTTCACTTTCAGTTAATATGGCATCGATGGCTTTTTTCTTACGATCCACATTTAAATCACGGATATCCAGCGTTCCTGTTACAAGGCCAGGTATTACATTACTGGCACCCGGACTTACAGTAAGTTTTCCGATGGTCGCCACTAATGGTTCATTTTGGATAGCGATGTTCTCAATGTAGGTAATGAGATCACTAGCTCCTAAAAGCGCATCTTGTCTAAGGGCAACAGGAACTGTCCCTGCATGTCCAGGTTTCCCGATAATTTCAAAATAAAATCTTGTAGCACCAGCAATCCCACGAACTATGCCGACAGGTTCATTCTCCTTCTCAAGCACAGGCCCCTGTTCGATATGAAGTTCCAAATAAGCGAGAAGTTCTTCTGGAGTACGACTAGCGTCTTTATAAGCATATGGGTCAGCAATACCAATTCCTTTTAACGCTTCAGCAATTGTTATTCCTTGTTCATCTGCTCTTTCTAAATCATCAGCAGTAAAAGTTCCTGCAATCGCTTTACTACCAAGGAAAGTTGAGTGAAACCTTACTCCTTCCTCATCACAAAAACCTACCACTTCAATTGGATTGTATAATATAATGCCATTATCCTTAAGAGTTTGAACAACTTCTATTCCAGTTATAACTCCTAGAATCCCATCATATTTACCTGCTTCAATCACGCTATCTAAATGTGAACCAATCATTAAAACTGGAGCTGTAGGATCTTTCCCTTCATAACGTCCGATTATATTATTAAGAGCATCTTTTCTTACCGTCATCCCAGCTGCTTTCATCCACTCTTCAACTAGACTTTCTGCTTTTAAACTTTCCACTGTGAAAGGTAGTCTAGTGACACCAACAGTTGTGGATGAACAAGCAGCAAGTTCTTCGGTTCTAGTGTTGATTCTTATAGCATCAACATCCTTCTGAAGTTTAACCAATCGATCACTTCCCTGCCAATTTAATCTCTAAGTAAAATTTTTGTTATTTAAATCCAGTTACTTAATATGCAAAGTCATATTAACACTTTATTTAGTCGTTGCTCAATAGGAATTCTGCATGATTAGCTAATTGAAAGTTAGATTAAACGGCGACAAGCAAAAGCACTTGTCACCGTTTAATACATATCGTACATATATATAGGCTAACTAACTAAACGCCCTTTTTTTGAATGTAATAATGACCATGCATCAACGAGAGTACGTTTTGACTGTGCAATTACAATATCAGATGATTCTGTACCGACAGGTTTTACTTCAAAAGCGACTATATTCTTTATACCTTCACCGATGTAACCAATTTCTAATAGAGATCGTAAATACTCCGCTAATTCAGGAACATCAACTTCACTTCCTGGATATCCGAAACGCGGATGCTGATCGCCGTAAGCAGGATCAGAAGTATCTTTAATATAGCAATTTCCGATATGGGCATGGTTAATATAATCACGAGCTACCGTTAATGCATCATGAGACGTTTCACGCTGCATTGGTAAATGACTTAAATCAAGCATTAAACCGAAAGTGGGATCTACTTTACGAACTTCTTTTGCAACTTCAACAGCAAGTTTATTAGAACCGATTAAACATTTCTTATCAGTCTCATCATCAAATGTTTCAAGTGAGAGTACTAAATCACCTTTAGATTTTGCATAATCGCATAATTCTTTGATAGAATTCGTTAGTAATTGTAAGGCAACATCTTGTTGAGTATCTGGTTTAGCCCCACTTAAGAAACCAAGTTTAGCAGCATTTACTTCGTAAGCCTGGTCAATTCCGCCTTTTACTAAATCGATAGCCCTTCTACGCTCAGCTTCATCAAAAGAATTAAGGTTTCCTTTGTTTCTTAATAGAATCGGTTGTGCACCAAATCCTACATTCATTCCACCGGATTGTAAAATTTGAGCAGCCTCTTTACGTTCTTCAGGATTGTTAATGGATGTAATTTCAATTCCAGAGAAAAAATCATCTTGTACAATTTTCTTAATTGTTTCAACAGCTGGGCCATCTCCACCCATTGTTTCCGGATAAGCCATGAAGTGAACAATTCCGACTTTCATAGAATTATGAAGATTTGCTGACATTGTTTCGCCGATTTTTCGGCTTCCCTCCTTTAATGAATTATTTAAGTACAGTCAAGACTGCTTTTCATTACTAATATGTTTTTTTGAAGCAATAGGTTATATCCCATTGCTTCAAAAAAATCACTTCGATCAAGAGTGATAATTATTTAGAATAATCAATTTTTTCAGAGTATTTGAAGCCGTTAAGTGCACCGTTATTAGAGAATTCGCATGCGTTCTTAGGATCTGGATCAACTATAACTTCGATTAAATATGGTTTACCTGAGTCAACTGCACGTTGCAGAGCTGGTTTGATATCATCATAATGTGTAACAAGCTCACCACGAACACCCATACCTTCAGCCGTTTTAACAAAGTCGATTCCTCGCTCTTCATTATCACATAATTCATTTTTGTAAATTAAGTCCGTAGAAATTTGACGTTCATTATAGAACCAGTTTTGTTGTTGACGAATCAATCCCATTAATGAGTTATTCATACAGAAAATAATGACCGGAATATCATGCTTTGCAGCTGTAGCAATATCTTGCAATGACATCCCCAAGCTTCCATCGCCAAGGATGTTTACACTTTGTCTTTCAGGAAATGCAAGTTTCGCTGCCATTGCTGCACCAAGGCCCCAACCCATTGTCCCCGCACCACCAGTTAATAAATATGTTCTTGGTACATACGTTTCAAATAATTGAGAGGACCAGATTTGGCTGATACCGCAGTCATGTGATACGAAGGCATCGCGATCTAAGAATTCACGAAGTTCTCGCAATGCACGCTCTTGTCTGATTGGAAGTGTTGTGTAATCCGTTTTACGTGCCCATTTCTTACGCTCTTCAGTTAAGTTAACTCTAGTACCTACTTCGGCAGTTGCAGCTACATGAGCACCAAGTGCTTTATGGGCTTCTGCAAGTTTAACCATGAATGTTTTAACATCAGAAACGATACCTAAAATCGTTGGTACAACTTTACCAATTTCCTTATTATCAAGATTTACGTGGATGATTTTCTTACCGTTTTGTGTGAATACCGAAACATTACCAGTTGAACGATCAGCGAAACGTCCGGCAAGGTTGATTACTAAGTCAGCTTCAACAATTGTTTTGTTACCGAATGGAGTATCAAGCATCGTTCCCATACGTCCAGCGAATAAAGGGTGATCGTTAGGGAAAGTATCCATCCCCATGCCAGAAGTTACTACAGGGATTTGCAGTTCTTCAGCTAACGCTTTCAATTCAATGGTAGCGTTTGCAATGTTGACCCCTCCACCAGACAGTAAGACCGGTCTTTTAGCATCTTTTAATAATTCCAATGTTTTCTCTATATCAGCGTCAGAAGCTTGTGGTAAGTTATCGACTGGAGTAGAACCGATAAGCACATCTAAGTCGACTTCTATTTCAACTTTTTGTTGATCAACTGGTAAATCAAGAAGAACTGGACCTTTTCTGCCAGTTGTAGCTGTTACCCATGCTTCATGGATAAATTCAGCAGCTTTCGAACCGTCAGTTAAACGGTATGCAGCTTTCGTTACAGGCTTTGCCATTTCAACGATAGGCGCTTCTTGGAATTGCATGGTTCCAATTAAACTATTTTTTTGTTGACCGGTAATGGCTATCATTGGAATGGAATCCATCCATGCACCGTAAAGGCCAGTTAAGAAGTTAGTTCCGCCAGGACCTGATGTGGCAGCACATACGCCTACTTCACCAGTTGCTCTTGAATAACCATCAGCCATGAAAGCACCCGTTTGTTCGTGACGAACAATATATGATTCAATTTTAGTTAATTCTTTTACTGCATCATAGAATGGTAAAATCGCAGCTCCCGGTACACCATAAACATGTTTCACCCCTCTTTTTTCTAAATACAAGGCAATTAACTCAGCAGCTGTCATTTTTTGTTTAGCCATTTATATCTCTCCCTTTTGATCCTTTTTTATATTTTCAAAGATTTGAGCAATTGAATCTTTATCCCCAACGTTGCCTGGAAATACGATATAAGGTGTATCTTTGAACTTAGCTTCACTTCCGGTTAACCATACTGGAACACCGGCGATCGCTTGCCCTAAAACTTTTGCATATTTAATATCTAAGCCGTCAGTTGCCACATCACTCGAAGTTATACCACCTTTTGCCATGATGAATTTCGGCTTTACTTTTAGTGAGCGAATAACTTTTACTAAAGAACTTGAAACAGTTTGACTAATCTTTAAGTTTTCTTCCTTATCTTTCGCACTAATTAAATCTCTACTCGTATATACAAGCGTATCGCGATTAGAAGAAATATTTTGATCTACTAATTGACATACTCGTGTTAGCTCTTCCATTCTTGTTTCTTTATTTAGAACTTTCACAACATTGATTTCGATTTGTTCAATCGGGTATTTACTCATTAGTTCCTTAATTTGTTCCGTAGTTTTATTCGTGTGAGAACCTACTATAATAAAGCCACCATTGTTTTGGCTTTCATCATTTGAAACAATCTCATTAGCTGATAAATATGGACGATCCTGAATTCCTGCAATCGATTTTACAATAGATGCTGCAGTTCTAAACAAGAATTGCTTGCCAGAATCAATTGCTTTAAGGACAGCTAATGATACGATGTCCAAATCATAATAAGATTTAGCATTTACTATAATAGGAGTATTATTGTTAGCAGATAGTAAAATCTCATAAACTCTATCAATGCCGCCATCATGAATATCTTCCAGTGAAATGATCAATGCTGAATCTGAAGCTACGCTTCCATTTGTCTTTTCTTCAATCCATTTTGGCAAATTAGCGGTTTTGAAACCGAAAACGGAATCATTCGCAAATTCTGTTTCATTTACTGGGACAAGCTGGCCTTCCATACCTAAATAATGAATATTATCTATGGTGTAACGATGTGCTTCAAAAAAAGCCGGAATGATTAAATGACCTGAAATTTCTACATCAGCAGTTTTTAATAATTCATCTTGGAGCACATTAATTTCAAGTGGATAATGCCCTCTTAATGTAGAGTCACTTCTACTGATAATTGAATAATTGATGCCCATTTCCTTAGTAACGTCAACAATGTTTTGGACAATCTCCCTATTGATGTTTTCCGTCTTTTCTGCATTATGACTTCTTGTGTTTGTTAAAATATAAAGTACACTTCTCTCATCAGATAATCCTTTTTTAATCCAGTCTTTTCCCCAGTCCGTGATGACAAAAATATCATGTACCGTTTGGACACCGGTTGGATCATCATCTAAAACGATAAACTTATGTTTTGTTTGATTTAAATGAGCTTTGATTTTAGCACGAAGGCTGTCATCCGATTTAGAGAAGAGTTCTAAAGTATCCTTTAAACTTAGATATTGGGTTGCGTTTGACAAAAACCCTCCCCCTTTCATTATCTAAAAATGTGATTAGCTAGTTACTCTATTCCCTAATAATTCATTTGCAGTAGAAATAATACGGTGTGCTCTTAATTCAAATAAATCGAGTAATTCATCCATTTTTCCAGAAACCCCAAAACGGTCATTTGTACCGATTCTTCTTAATTTGGCTGGTTGGTTTTCCGATAATACTTCAGCAACAGCACTACCTAATCCACCTATAATTGAATGCTCTTCAACTGTGATGACATGTTTTGTTTTCGCAGCAGATGCAATAATGGCTTCTTTATCAATAGGTTTAATTGTATGGATGTGTAAAAGTTCGGCGCTTACACCTTGCTTTTCCAATTCAACTGCTGCTTTTAGTGATTCATCAAGCATTATCCCAGTACTGATGATTGTAATATCAGATCCTTCACGGTATTTAATTGCTTTACCTATTTTGAATGGTTCTTCTTTTTTGGTAACGATCGGTACTGGTAATTTGCCAACACGGAGGTAAATTGGTCCTTCATGGTAATAAGCAGCTTCTACTGCTTTTTCCATTTCAACCGCATCAGCTGGAACAATTACCGTCATACGTGGAAGTGAGCGCATTAAAGAAATATCTTCAAGCGGTAAATGTGTTGCACCTTCTTGAGCAGCTGATGTACCAGCGTTATGACCGACAATTTTCACATTGTTATTTGAATAACATACTGAAATTCTCATTTGATCAAATGCGCGCCCAGTAAGGAAGTTTGCATAAGCATTGGCAAATGGCACTTTACCCGCCACTGCCATACCGGCTGCGGTACCTACTAAATCACATTCAGAAATACCGATGTTGAAAAAGCGTTCTGGAAATCTATTTTTATATAGATTTGTCATATTCGATTTTGCGCAGTCCGCGTCCAGTACCACTAAATTGTCATGTTTTTCTCCAAGTCTAATTAGTGCATCAGCAAAACCTTTACGTGGTGCTTCTTGATTTGCCATCTTAAGCCAACTCCTTTAAAGCGATTTCTAATTGCTCATCATTCGGAGCCATTCCATGCCAATCATGGGTATCTTCCATAAATGAAACTCCCTTGCCTTTAACCGTATGAGCTAGAATTGCAGTAGGTCTGCCTTTAGTGCGTTTAGCTTCTTTATACGCTTCATTAACTGCATGAATATCATGACCATCAATTTCAACAACGTGCCAACCGAAAGCTCTAAATTTATCACCAAGATTTTTTAAACCTTTTACATTTTCAACAAAATCATCAAGTTGAATCTTGTTCCAGTCGATAATTGCACAAACGTTATCAAGATTGTAATGTGCAGTTGTCATTGCCGCTTCCCAAACTTGACCTTCTTGTAATTCTCCATCACCTATCATGCAATATGATCTTCTATTGCTGCCATCCAGTTTTGCAATTAATCCAACACCATTAGCTACCGATAATCCTTGACCAAGTGATCCTGAAGATATGTCTACACCTGGAATATGCTCTCCACATGGATGTCCATGTAACCTACCGTCAACATCCCTGAATGTCATTAACTCTTCAACCGGGAAGAAACCTTTTTCAGCTAATACTGAATAAAATACAGGTGTACAATGCCCTTTAGATAAGAAGAAACAATCTCGGTCTTGCCAATCTGGGTTGTCAGGATCAACATTCATGTGTTCAAAAAATAGGACGGACATTAATTCAGTTGCCGATAAAGAACCACCAGGATGACCACTTCCAGCATGGTTCGTCATTTTAACTATGTGCCGGCGAATCGTTTTCGTTAGATTATTATAAAATTCGCCTTTCTCTTTAGAAAAATCCACTATTTACTCCTCCTTTTAGTCGCGCAATAAGCAACAGCGTTTCATTAAATGGTTAAAAAAATAAAAATAAGTAGCTTGTTGCTTATTAACTAACCTTGTTTCTTATTTTGATATTATCACCGTTTTTTGAATATTTCAAGTATTTTACCATTAAATTTTTTATAAAAATTTTCGTAGGGCAAAACACCAAAGTTCCTATTCAAAGATAAACTTGATTCAATAAATTTCCACAAAAAAAGAATTGGTCTTAAACCAATTCTTTCAGACTGTAGACAAACTCGATGAAAATTGAGTTTGTCTATTTTTTTGGCTTGTACAATTTGACGTTTATTGGAACGTAAGGCACTCGCTTTCCGCGGGCGGTCGGGGAGCCTCCTCGGCTTTCGCCTTTGGTGTCTCCCCTAGACGCGCTTTTCCCGCAGGAGTCTCGAACACCCGCTCCAATCAACTTTGTCATACCTTTTAGATAGAACACTTTTGCCTAGAGTCATATTTGTTTTAAAATAGAAGTATTAATACTTGAGGTGATGAGGATGCTTTCCAAACATGATTCTATTCAGCGAGATCAACTTGAAATGATTATTTAGATCAACTGGTGCCACCGAACCATTAATCGTAAAATGGAGGCTGCCATTGATTTCACTTTTATTTATGACTTGGTGAAAGGTTTGTATTAAGAGGTAGGATGCCTTCAAATGAATTAAATCAAGGATTGGACAAACCATGGAAAGAAGCCTTTTCCACCTGATAAATTTGATAAGGAAGGAAAAATCCCGAACCCCTTTTGTTCACAAAAAAAGAATTGGCATTATACCAATTCTTTTTCACATTATTTAATTATCCGTGTAACCAAGCCTTTTGGAAATCTTTTTACCAATATCCATTATAATTGGTTTAATTTCAGTTAATCTTTCTTCAGTCATTCGGATGCTTGGTCCTGATATACTAACAGCAGCGGTAATTTTCTTCCGATTATCAAAAATTGGCGCTGCAATACAGGTGATTCCTTGTTCATTTTCTTCAATTTCCCTACCAATACCTTCGTTCCTTATTTTTCCCAATTCTTTAAAAAAGGATTCTTTATCGGTAATCGTTTGTTCAGTATGTTTTGGTAAACCATGCTTGTCAATTATATCCACTATCTCATTTAATGGCAGATGGGCCAAGATTACCTTCCCAACTGCCGTACAATGCATTGGGGCACGTCTCCCTACTTGTGAATGTGTTCTAAGGGTTTCACTTCCCTCAAGTTTTTCAATATAGACTACCTCTCCTTGATCATATACGGTCAAGTGGATCACTTCATTAATATGTGATTCTAACTCTTCCAGAAATGGTTTAGCTTGAGTTCTCAAGTCAATAGATTCAAGCAGCATCGAACTTAATTCTAAATATTTATATCCTAATCTATATTTTTTAGTTTCAGGATTTTGTTCGATGAATCCATGATCTACAAGAGTACTTAATAATCTGAATATAGAGCTTTTATTTAAATCTAGGTTGGAGGCCAGCTCAGTAACCCCAATCCCTTCTTTACGCTTGCTCACTAATGAAATAATTGTTAACGCCCTATCTACTGACTTAACCATTTATATTAACCTCCGATTAAATCCTATATTACTGATCCTGTTTCTTTATCTTACCACAAGAGCAATCCACAGACATAATACCAGTCAAAAATAAACAAAAAAAGAAGGTATGACGCCATTAAGGACAACTTAAGTGCCCTTTTGGGTCAACCTTCTTTACATAACTTTATGCTTGTACGAAACTGCTTTTTGCCGAAATGAACTTCCCAATTGGATGACTTACAATCCCTTTTTCAAAATCAAATACTAGTCGTCCTCTTACGAACGTTTTCGTCACTCGACAGTTAATCTTTCTTCCAACATATGGGCTTTGTTGATGACGGTAATACAAATCTTCTGGCTGAATGGTGTATGATTTATTTGGATCAAGAAGAATGATATCAGCGTCATAGGAAACTTTAATGCTTCCTTTATTTCTTAAGTTAAATATTTCTGCAGGTTTTGTCGCAATCATCTTTGAAAAATCACTTACAGAAACCCCACGTTTCTTAACAGCCTCGTCAAACATTAAATCAACATTATTTTGGCAGCCACTAATCCCTCCCCACACTTCAAACATATTATTGGTGTTGCTCTGCTTCATTTCTGGAGGACATGGGGAATGGTCTGAGGCCAGGATATCAATTTTCCCTTCCTTAAGAGCTTCCCATAATTTATCTTGTTCTGTTTTAGTACGAAGCGGTGGGGCGCATTTCGCAACAGGTCCTATCCTTTCAAAGGTTTCCATATCCAACGTGAAATAGTGAGGACACGATTCTATCGTAACCTCTTGGCCTAGTTTACGTGCTTTAAGGATTTCTTCCACAGCCTCTTCACTGCTAATATGAACAAAATGCAATTTGCATCCAGTCTCTTTACCCAATAACAAAGCACGTTTTACAGCATCAACCTCAGTAAAAATGGGGCGGGACTCTACATAATCTCTTGCTGTTGTCTTCCCTTGTTTTTTCTTTTCAATTGCCAGTTTATCGGTAAGCTCTGCATTCTCAGCATGTATAGATAAAATATGTCCCAATTCCGATAGTTTTTTCATACCTTGATATAGAGTAAAATCATCAACATTTTTAAAATCTCCAATTTCCTCACTGCCACATGTTGCCATAAAACATTTGAATGCCACAACACCTTCGTTAGAAAGGTCCTCTAAATCTTGGAGATTATCAGGAACTAATCCACCATACAAAGCATAATCAACATACGCCTTATTTTCAGCAGATCTTATTTTTAAATGCAGTGAACTCTTTGTAGTCGTTGCCGGCAAAGCGTTTAATGGCATATCTACAAATGATGTTGTCCCTCCTGCAGCTAGTGCTTGAGTTCCTGTTACAAACCCTTCCCACTCCGTTCTGCCTGGCTCGCAAATATGGACATGGGCATCTATCATCCCAGGCATGACATATTGATGGGCAGCATCAATGATTTCAGCAGATTCTCCGGTTATTTCTTTTGAAATTTCTGCAATCTTACCATGAAGTATACCAATATCTAGTTGTTCCACTGTATTTTCAATTACTACATTTCCGTTCTTTATTACTAAATCAAACTTCATTCTCCAACCCCTTTTTGCAATTTTCAGTATTTTTATATTGTTCAATTGCCTTGTTTATTTTATCCTCAGATTGCATCAATCCATTATAAATAGACAGAGAGAATAACCCCCGGAAACATAGGAATACAGGTTTACTTTTCAAAAATAGTACCCTTTTTGAATTTTGAATCTTTAAATGCAAATTTCATCAAAAGCAAATATGCACTGCCTCCCACAACAACGCCGATAATCCATGCCAGCTCCACTTTCAAACAGGCTGCACCGGCGCCGATTAGCAAGGCAAGCACCGCTGCTGGATTATACCCGGCAAATGGACCGTCTTCCTTATACAAATCTGCAACATTCACCTTCTGCTTTCTTAATATATAATATTCGACTAATAATATAGAAACAATCGGTCCTAAAAATGCGGAATATATAAGAATGAAGATTCCAAGACCCTTTGCCGAAGAATCCTGCACAAGAACCCAAGGGAATGAACAAAATGCAAGCAGTCCGGTTATGGTAACTGCAGGTTTATATTTCATTTTTGTAAGCAATGTAATAACATAGGTTGGCGGAATGATATTGGCAACCATGTTTACTGCCACCGCACCCAAAACAATAAATGCGGATACAAAGAGGGTAATATACGAGTTATCCACCACGACTGCAAATGCTTTTACAGGATTGTTGATGCCGGTTGCGGAAGCAAGCATTCCACCGATTGTAAGTGTCAAGCCGTACGCTGTTAAAATAGGAAGAAAGTACAAAAACCCGCGTTTTTTGTCGCTAATACCGGTTTTTAGCTCTCTTGAATAGTCCGCTGCACTTAAAAAGATAGCCGCATAATTCCCCATAAACATCATGATCAATGCAAAGAAAGGTAAGCCCCATGATCCTTCTGCCTGAACCCATTTTTCTGCAATAACATCGCTATAGGAGGTTAGTAGAACGCCAAATACATAGAGAAGCGCAAGTACAATAACAATAGACGCAAGCGTTTCCACCCATTTAATGGCATGGAATCCATACAGCGAAAGTCCAATTTGCACTAACTGCAGCACGACAAAGCAAATGGCAACATTATCAAAGGCGCCACCCGTCACAATCTTCGCAATTTCATTTAAGGCAGTACCGCCAATCCAACTTTGAAAACCGTACCAAACGATGGCGGGAATACCGCGCATCAGTGATGATATTACGGAACCTTTCAGGCCAAAGGACATTCTAAGCTGTACAACATATGGGATACCCGTTCTGTATCCGAGCCTATCATTTAAAGCAAAAACAGTTGAAATGATACCAATTGCCATGATAGCTGCGGCAAATGTCTGAAAGATGTTTAACGTAGCGATTCCCGCTACAATCATACTGGCTCCAAGCGTCATATTACCTAGATTAACACCGTCACCAACCCACATGAAAATATAGTCTACCGGACTTACCGTCCTACCTTCCTCGGTTTTCGGATTAAGTGATTCATCCACACCCGTATCATGTTGGATCTGCGTTTCTTGTGGAACGTAACTTTCTAAATTTGTAGACATGATACATCCAACCCCTTTTTTATTGTTTGCCGCATTTTAATGCATTGGTTAACAAGTTAGGTCTTAGATGTTTGCCAAGGCTATGATATGTTACAAACTTCCTTCTAAGTGGTCTTTTCCGTTCATCATTCACAGGAATTAAAATGCGAATTTGTTTTGTTAAAAGTACTATTTTCCATCACTCGATGTATTGTCGCGTATTAAGCAACGCCGTTTCTTTGAAGTTGCAAAAAAAAAACATGACAACACTTTAAATTTGAAAATGCTTTCGAAGGACTGATCACCTCCTTAAAAACCCTAATTGTAAGCGCTTTCAGTAACTGTATATCAAATTACAATTAAATAAATATATCTGACAAGGAAGAAGAGATCTGTAATTCCTCATTAAAATGAAGATTCGACTCAATTTCATTAAGATGAATGAGAGATAAGCGTTCTGCAAGATCACCGTCCCTTTGCTTAATGGCATTAAAAATTTGCAAATGATCGTGAGAACCACATGTTTCCATTTTACCTCTTCCATAGATTGCTATAATCACATAAGTTAGGGAAATCAAGTCTTCCAGATATTGATAAAAATACGAATTCCCTGCGATTTCAGCTATTTTCAAATGAAAATCCCCAGAGACTTTTAAAGATTCATAAAAATCCAGACTACCATAAATATGTCGTTCTTCTTCTACCAGAGTCTCTAGTTCTTTTAATTGTTCATCATTATAGAGTCTGCATGCTCTTCGCACTGCTTCCCCTTCTAAGATTCTCCTCATTTCAAATACTTCTTTTGCTTCTTCAATTGTTGAACAGGAGACAAATGTGCCTTTATGCTCTTTAATTTTCACTAATTTTTCATATTCCAATCTGCGCAGAACATTTCGAACAGGGGTACGGCTTACGCCAAACGATTCAGCAAGATCCTTTTCTATGAGTTGCATATTTGGCCGAAGCTTTTGCTGGATAATGGCTTGCTTGATTTTTTTATAGATATCTATTTCTAAACTATTCAACACTTCATACCTCCCCTCAATGAAGAATTCAAAATTGAATGCAGTATTGTATACAATACTGGGTAAAAAAATTTAAACTGGATTATTGTACTAAATTTTATATGATTGATCATTTAAATTAAGTTGTTTAAAATGCTTCAATCTGTCTGTTTTCAAAGAGCATTGCCAAATCTCAAAAGATCTAGCCACCCTTCATGTCCCTCAATAAACAACAACGTTTCAATAAGTGAGTAAAACATAACACTTTATTCTATATTTCACATTTTTATACTATCACCACTAATTTAGTTTTTCAACAAAAAATCGTAATATTCAGAATACTCCTATCTCCTTATTAACATAAAATAAATACAATTATAGAAGGATGCAATTTTTAACTTAAGTTTATTCCTTTAAGGTAATAACAACTTTTGCACCTCACCACCCCATTATTAATAACCATATAGGAGAAGAGGCTGACCTTTTGAAAGACAGCCATTCTACTGAGAAAAAAAGATTTTAATGCAGTAACATTTTACTTCTTAGGATTAATGAAAAACAATATATGTTCTTTAAACATGGTGTATATTGCTTACTTATATCACTTTTTAACTTTTATAAATGATTTTATTGCTTTTATAGCTGCTTCATAGTTCGGATGTTCCGTAATTTCCGGAACGTATTCAACATACTGTACGATATCATTTTCATCTACAACGAATACTGCACGGCATTCTAAACGATGTTCCTTTATATATGTGCCATAAGCTGCTCCAAATGACATCTTAAAATGATCTGAAAGGGTTTGGGCTTGTTCTATTCCTGCTGCTCCACACCATCTTTTTTGTGCAAATGGAAGATCTACACTAATTGTTAACACTTCTATATCATTTCCTAGATTGCTAGCTGATTGGTTAAATTGCCGTGTTTGTGCATCACATACCCCTGTATCAAGAGAGGGAACACATGAGATAAGGCGGACTTTCCCTTTTGAATCTTCAAGTGTAACTTTTGAGAGATCGTTTGCTAACACTTCAAAGTTTGGCGCTTTATCCCCAACACGAATTTCACTCCCAATCAACGTAACTGGATTGCCAGCAAATGTCACTATACTTGATCTTTCTATAGACATATTATTTTTCCTCCTATTACCTTAGCAATTCTTCTAAAAAAAGTTATCATCAACGATAAGTAGTATAGCCATAAATTATGTGGTTAAAGGGTTTATCCATGTGTCTAAAATATGGGGTACTGTTCAAAGGTTCGTATCATATTACTCCTTAATCATAGTAAGAAGCACTATCACTGCTTATTAAAAAGTTTTCAATTTTTTCTTTTACAACGTTCTGAACTGCGTTTTGGACTAAAGTCAATGTTTCAGTCGGTAGTTCCGACCACTCTTTTTCTGTAACATGAATTTCTCGATTAAGAGTTTTTATCATCATATATTCTAAATCTGTTGCAATATTCACTTTACTGATTCCACCATTAGGAATTTGAATTGCATTCTTTATCATCTCTGAAGGAGTGCCTGAACCGCCATGTAACACTAAAGGTACAGATGTTAATGCACGAATTTCCATTAACCGTTCAATATCAATTTTTGGATCTTTAACGAGATAAACCCCATGTGAAGTTCCGACAGATACCGCTAATGCATCAATACAGGTCTCTTCAACAAACTGTTTTGCTTCTTCAGGCTCTGTAAATAGCTCTTCATCAACGTCGGTTTCAATAAAGTCGGTTGTCCCTATCTTGCCTAATTCAGCTTCTACAGTTACGCCTTTTGAATGTGCATACTCAACAACCTTTTTTGTTATCTCAATATTTTTCTTGAATGGTTGCTCTGATGCGTCAATCATAACGGATGTAAAACCAACTTCGATGGCTTCTGCAATTACATTGAAATCCTTCGTATGATCTAAATGTAACACAGCAGGGATCGTAATATTCTCCTCTTGGATCACACGATAAAACTCTCGGCTAAATTCCGCTAAATTAATTCCATATCGTTCCTGCTCCCTCTCAGAAGTCTGAACAATAACCGCAGATTTCTTTTCTTGGGCCGCTCTAAGTATAGGAGCTACCATCTTTGTAGCTCTAGGGGTAAACGAACCGACAGCAAATTGATTTTGCGTAGCTACTGCAAGTACCTTTGTTAATGAACTAACATTGTTTGGTTTTAAATTTACTTTCATTCATTCAAACTCCCTTAAAGATGATTTAACTTATTTCGTTCATTCACGCCCTTTAAGTTACCCAATAAGCAACACCGTTCCTTTCTATAACCAAAAAATTTTGTATAAAAAGAATGATTAGTTATTTTGAACGGTATAACAATCATTGTACTGATTTTTTGTTTTAAGGTACTAGGCAAGAAGGCGTCGCCATAGACTTTTTTTCCTAAAAAGATTCTTTAGTCCCTTCATTATCAATTTTGTTGCTTATTAGGAAACATAGTTTCAACAAAAAATTAAAATCATCTTATTTAAAATATTCTTACCTGAAATGAATTCTAACATGTGCACGAAACACTTTCAAGAAAATTCTGAATTTTACACCCTTCCCCCTTAAAGTTTATAACACATCCTTTCTCTTTTACTAGTAATGTAATAGTATATTATATTTTATTGCTTTGATTTTATAAGATCAGATGAACTAATAAAACATCAGCAATTACAATCATACTGGCTTTACCCTATACACGTCCTCGAACAATAGAAGGTTCTTTCGCAAACATGACCATGAATACGATGAACATCTTGATAGTTACCTTTGTCATCGGGCGAGCTATTAAAGTTCTCAATAACAAATAAAGAGGGCCATCGTGAGTATAAATTGCCAACAACATCTGTGCAACATGCCGAGTTATCCTATTAAAAATAAGCTCTTAAAACATATGACAAAACCCCACCTGTTCCCAATAGCAACTGGTGGGGTTTCTAACTGGCTTCTACATCTACATCAACCGGGAGGTCCATCTTTGCAATCACGTCCTTTCGTTTAAACGGCTAATTTACTGTATTCATCCAATTGATCTTTAGTTAAATTTTTGATGAAATGGTCAATGTTTATCGATTCGATTTCATACCTTTCACAAATTTTTAAATAACTTTCATAAGCTTTATCATAAATGTTCATCATCTAGATTCCCCCTTCTGTTATATAACAAAAAGTTTAACTTATTAATAATATATAACAACCTTAATTTCCCGTCAATGTATTTTTCTGAAAATTCGGTAAGAATTTCATTTTCTTAGTATTTCCCATATTATTCTTAGCTAACCGTCTTATAAGAAACAGCCGCCTTAGCGACAGCTCCGATCAAAAGCTAATTCACACGTTATTTCTTTAAAGCAAGAAATAGAATGCCCGTTCACATTAACGGCCATTTGAACAGCGTAAAAAAACCAACTCTCCATAAAGGAAAATTGGTTTTTTTCTTTTGAACTATAGATTATCCAAGCAATGCAGTCGGTTTAGTAACTGCTGCAAGCACACCAGGTACACCTTTGTTTTCAGTTGTACCACTAATAACTCCACCTAAAATTTAGCGCGTCCAAGGGAGAACCCACAGGGGCAAAGGACGCCTTGGGGACTGCGGTAAGCGAGTGCCCGGAGTGTAAAATAACAAATTCGGCAAACTCAGTTTTGTCTACAGTCTGAGCAGGTAATCATACCTGCCGTTTTTAATGATTAACTAAACAGTGCTTTGCTTGTTCCCTTTTTTGAAGGGGATGGGGTTGGAAGTATTTCTTTTTGTAATATAGGTCCGTATGTATCGACACGTCGATCTCTAAAGAATTGCAGCATTTTTCTAGTCTTTTCTATCTCTTTTAAATCAATTTCTTGGACAATAATTCCTTCTTCCTCATCAAGTGAAGCTAAAATATTCCCGAATGTATCGCTAATGAATGAACCGCCGTAAAAATTCATGTCCTTTTCCTGGCCCACTCGATTTGTCGCAGCAACGAATACACCATTAGAAATGCCATGAGCGGAAATTGCCTTTTCCCAGGATGATCTTGTTGATATCTCAGGATGATCAGGCTCTGAACCAATAGCAGAAGGATAGAATAATATTTCTGCACCTTGTAAGCTCAAAATTCGGGCAACTTCTGGATACCACTCATCCCAGCAAATCCCGACTCCTATTTTTCCATAAGCCGTTTCATAAACAGGATATCCAGTATTGCCTGGAACGAAATAATATTTTTCATGATACTGGGGACCATCCGGAATATGATTTTTTCTTGTAATCCCTAAACATTCCCCATCAGCATCAAATACAGCTGCACTATTAAAATAAATACCAGCACCTGCTCTTTCGTAAAAAGGGACAATCAAGACAATGGCCAATTCCTTAGCCAATTCACCCATTGCGGCCAATGTACCGCTATCTACATCTTCTGCTAAATCATAATTTTTCACGCTAACCGTTTGCGGAAAATATTGCGAAGAAAATAATTCCTGCAAGCAAACGATTTGTGCACCTTTATTTACTGTTTCTTTTATTTTCCCTATCGTTTTTTGAATATTTTCAGCAATGAATTCCCCGCAATGAATTTGAATAAGCCCAACTTTCACTTTTGACATTTTCTCACTACCTACCTTTTATCATTTTTTATCTTATACGGTTGTGACGACCTGGTTTTCATATACGATCTTTCCATCCATGATCGTCATCTTCACTTCTGTTTCAAGAATTTCCTCTGTTGATATGCTAAATAAATTTTTATTTAATACTGCGATATCCGCTATCTTCCCTGCTTCCAATGTGCCTAATTCCTTTTCTCTGAAAGACCCGAATGCCGGTGTAGCCGTGTAATACTTTAACGCTTCTGCTAATGTTACTCCTTCCGACTCTTGCCACGCCTTCCCGGTTAAATCTTTTCTCGTGATTGCTTGATAAATGCCCATCATGGGATTTAAGGGCACTACAGGAAAATCTGTACCAAAGGCAATTTTTGCACCAGTATCCATGAGTGTTTTAATAGGATAATAGAGTGGTTGTTGTTTTTCACTGATTCTGGCCGTATATGCCTCACTTTCCATTAATTCAATATGTTTAGGTTGAAATGAGGCGATTACATTTAATTCCTTAAAGCGATGAACATCGTCTGGATGCAATACCTCCACATGTTCAATGACATGTCTGGCGTCCCTTTCCCCATTTACGTTTCTCGCTTCTTCAAATGCATCCAATGCTAAGCGGACAGCACCGTTGCCAATAGCATGGAAACGAATTTGAAATTTTTCCTTATCTGCCTTTTTTACTAATTGTTTAATTGTTTCAGCTGGAAAAGTGGTCCCGCCTTTTGTTTCAGGACGGTCTTTGTAATGATCCAATAAAAAAGCAGTATGACTAGTCACGACACCATCTATAAATTGTTTTAATCCAGAAAAGGTAAGCTTGTCTGACTGATAATTTTTTTGTAATTCCTTGGCGGCAGCTACATCCATTTTTAACTCCGGCGAAAAGTGAATTCTCGTTGTTAGTAACCCTTCTCTCTCAAATTCCTTAAAAATTTCAAGGTCGTCTAATGGATTCGGAGCAATTTTAGCTCCGTATAAATCATTTACGGATGTGATTCCCAACCTTTTTGTTTCATTAAGAAAATCTTGGAATAGGCTTACACGTTTTTCTTTCGGTAATTTGTATGCATGTTCTGATGCATACCCAATTGCCTGTTCAAATAGAAGGCCTGTCAGTTCCCCATTTTCATCTTTTCCAATTTCTCCATATTCCGGATCTGGGGTATCCCTCGTTAATTGAATCATTTCCATTGCTTTACTATTGATCCATGCGTAATGCACTTCTGCATTGAATAATAAAACAGGGCGATCACAAATATATTTATCCAGTGTCGTTCTATGCGGCAGCACTTTATTCTTCCAATTGGTATGATCCCAGCCAACACCGAATATCCACTCATCATTTGGTCTCGTTTCTGCAAATTCGGCTACTATTTTGGCTGCATCTTCTTCTGAAGCTGCATCAAATAATTTGGCACTATCCTTCTGTAAAATGCTTCCCATCATAATGTGCATATGAAAATCATGAAATCCCGGAATGATCAGCCCCTCTTTGAAGTCATACACCTTTGTTTGATCTCCAAGGAATGACATTATATCTTCTTTAGAACCGATTTTAATCATTTTATTATCTTTAATAGCGATAGCTGCCTGTATAGGCTCATCTTGTAATCCAGTAAAAACATGTTGACCAGAAAGAATGATGTCTGCATTTACCATTATTATCCTCCTTGATGCATAAAGCTTTTATGCTTGAATTTCTTTTTCAATCGCACTATCAATAGAAAGCTCTGGCGGCCGCTTACTAAACATTTTCGTATTTGAAAGCAGAATGATGACACCAATTCCGAACCATCCTAGTCCGAGTAAAAGTGCCTTTGAATCAAGACTGGTCCATAACCAAATTGTGAAGCTCGTACCAATCATTGGAAGTATTAGATATTTAAGTGCATTAATTCCTTTTCGCTGTTTTTCTCTAATAAAATAATGGGAGATAACCGAAAGATTGACAAAAGTAAATGCAACAAGCGCCCCAAAGTTAATAAAGGATGAGGCTGTCACTAAATCAACAAATAAAGCAGATAAAGCAAAAATACCCACTAAGATGATGTTGTATGTTGGGGTTTGAAATTTCGGATGAATATGACCAAATATTTTCTTTGGAAGAACTCCATCTCTCCCCATCGCATACAAAAGCCGCGAAACACTTGCATGAGCTGATAAACCGGAAGCCAGCCCCCCGGTAATGTATCCTGCTAGAAAAATAGATTGAAATAAATGACCCCCGATGTACATGGCAATTTCCAAGGAAGCGGAATCTGGATCTTTAAAGGCTTGGAAATTCGGGTAAACAAGGTGACTGATGTATGAGATGGCGACAAACAGACCTCCTCCTATTAATGCGACAAGGAAAATGGCCCTTGGTATCATTTTTTTCGGATTGATGGTCTCCTCCGAAAATGTGGTTACAGCGTCAAATCCTAAAAAAGATAAACATAAAATGGAGGATCCTGCCAATACTAAAGATAGCGGTATATCGCCATTCACGAATGGAGAACTCATGAATAATGTTCCTGAACCCATTCCGTTCAGTAACCCTTTAATCGAGAGGAATGTAAATATAACGATTATTAAGAATTGAAAGGCAACTAATAATAGATTTATTTTTGTTGCTATTTTCACTCCAATTATATTTACAGCGGTGATTAAAAGGACAAAGGCAATTAACCAGACGGAAAAGGAAACGGATGGAAAATACGCGTTTAAGTAAATGGCGATCAATAATCCATTGATCATTGGCAAAAATAAATAGTCCAATAGGATGACCCATCCCACTAAGAATCCAAGGTGAGGATTAAGGGCCTTTTGAGTGAATGTATATGCAGAACCGGCGACAGGGTAGGCCTTGACCATTTGACCATAACTATAGGCTGTAAATAACATACCAACTAAAGCTATGATATAAGCAGCAGGCACCATCCCTTTCGTTATTTCCGCAACAACCCCATAAGTAGAAAACACTGTTGTAGGTGCCATATAAGCCAATCCAAATAGCACTAAAGGAAACACTGTTAACGAACGTCTTAATTTTGCATTCTCCATGTATCACTCCACCCTCATTCGTGATTAATTAACTTATATGCAAATACCGTACCAAGCGGAAATTGATTATTTAACAATTCAATTACCGATATATTCTAAATAATTACAATATACAGATTATTTAATTGATTAATAGTTTTATGCAATATTGCACCAATTATTTAAGATTGCATAAATAGTCGTTAGCTACGAAGATGTCTCACCGTGTATTCTGGTTCATACGAATAAGGTTCGAAATAAGCTACGTGCCGTAATGGCGTCATCGATAAATTGTATCTGGTATGACACGCAAATCCCGCGATTGTTTAATATGCGATTAATGCTTATTACTGCTGTGTCATATAGAAAAAGCCCTCAAAACTTATTTATTTATGAGTATAAGAAAAGGGACCATGAACATCCCTCCCCTTGAAACTACATTATTTGACATCCTTAATTATCGGTATTCGCATCCTTGGATATCAACCCAACTTTTTTATACTTGCCAAGTAACTTGTTAAACCTTTTAATGTGCTTGACAATCCTTTTGTCTGCTTCCAGTTTTTCAAAACGGACCCCGGTATCCAAATGTGCCTGTAGTGAACGGGCAACACATGGTTGACAATTGCCCTATCTTCTTCGAATTGTTCAACAAGTGTTTTTATATAGGATGCATTAATAATTAGGATGATGGAATACTTCCTTCCCCTCGAAAAAAGTCATCAAGACCTTCGCTTCACCAATTGACGTTACAGGAATCTGAAAGAGATTTTTGTCTAAAACGATCAAGTCCGCTTTCTTGCCCGCCTCTATAGAACCTCTTTCATCCTCTTGGAAAATCAAATGAGCTCCGTTGATTGTATAGCTAGTAATCATATCTTCGAGAGAAGCTTTTTCCTTAGGCCACACTGCTTTATTTAGATCGTCTTCTGTGGTTTTGTCTGGATCCAATCTCGTTATCCCTACTTCTAATCCTGTAAGGGGATACATATCTCTTTTAAAAGTATCTGTTGAAGGAAAATCACTCGATGAAGCAACCGGAATTCCGGCTTCAAAATAGCTACCCATATGATTAAGTTCCTTCAACCCCTCACCTCTTACATTGGTATACCAGTCCTTACCAAACCAGGAAGGTTGAGGAGTAGGAATTACTCCTAAGTCCTTAAACCGGGCAACATCATTTTCCTTTACCCAGTCTAAATGGGTTATTACATGACGCGAATCCCTTTTTCCATTTAATTTAGCCGCATATTCAAAAGCGTCTAAAGCATTATGAGAAGGGTAAAACCCCTGATTGCCAATCGCATGGATATAGACGCGAAAACCTTCTTTATCCAAAGCTGCCACGGTCTTCTCTAATATATTTTGATCCCAAACTAGTTTATTTTCTCCGACACCATCAGCAAATATTTTAATTGTATCTATCCTGTACGACTTTCCTTGATATTTGTTACGGAGTTCTTTTAACCTCCCGATTTGCTTTGTCCCTTTGTTTTCATCAGCCCATAACCCTAAATCGTATCTCACGGTCAATTTACCCGCATTATCAAGCTCTTCAAATGCTTTAAGCAAACTTTCCGTTGGGTAGTGAACAGGCACGAATACTGAGGTAACTCCATCCTCTGCAGCTGTTTTCTGCCAAGTTAAAAGCGTCTTTTTATACTGCTTTACCGTAAAGTCCGGTTGAGGAAGAACGTTAATTACAAGGTTTTCGGCGGAAAATTCGTTTAAAACTCCTGTCGGCTCTCCTGTTTTAGGATCACGTTCAATAGTCCCGCCTTGCGGATCAGGGGTGTTTTTGTCTATCCCTGCAATCTCAAGAGCCTTTGAGTTGACTAATATACTGTGATGGCCGTTTGAGATAAAGACAGCAGGTATATCAGGGACAACTTGGTCAAGCAATTCTTTAGGAGCCAGCCCTCTGGATTTACTATCTCGTTTGATGTCATCCCAGCCGACTCCACGTAATTGCTTTATATTGGGATGCTCTTTTAAGTAATCCTTGATAGCCTGTTGGCGCTTTTCCACTGTGGAATAAGGATTGAGACTTAGCCAAAAAAGGCTTTCTGCCATTAGGTACGCATGGTTATGACTGTCGGTAAACCCAGGCATGACCATTTTCCCCTTTAGATCAATCACTCTGGTATCGTTCCCTTTGAAGGCTGCAGCTCCCTTGTTATCACCAACGTAGAGAATCTTGCCATTCTTAACCGCAACTGCTTTCTCCCAACTCCGATCTTTATCAACTGTGTAGACTTCACCGTTTTTAAAAATCAAATCAGCCGTTTGATTCGAAGTTACCTTCCCAGTCACCTTATTCGAACTTTTCTTCTCCAACGAACACCCGGTAAATACCGAACTAAAAAGCAAAGCTATTAAAAAAAGCAAGAAATATTTTTTCTTCATCGTAATCAAACCCCTTTCGATTGATTTTTTCACCCTAGTAATCAAATTTTTATAGGAACTAAAAAAATTTGACATTGAACTATTTAATCCACTTAAAATACTAAAAATTCATTGGTAATTGCTCAGTTGTATTTAGTAAAGAGGTATCTGGTTTCACAAACACCCACAATATAGCTGCAATAAACACAGGGATTACCGTTACTCCTAAAGTGATATTCCAACCAAAGTTTTCTGCTGACCATCCACATAATAACGGTGATACAAATGCTCCTAAATTCCCCCATAAGTTCATCCAACCTGAAACTGATCCAGAAAAGTTTCTCCCTAAGTCTGTAGCTGCGGCCCAAGAACACACTACTGTGAATCCGAGTGAGCCCAAGCATAATGATAACCACAAAACATTCATATATGGTGATACTGTCATAACAGCCAGGTACATTGAAATAATAAATACTAATAAGCCTGATATTGCTAAAGAGGATCTAGATATTTGTTTTGAAAATCCTTTATGCACTAAGTAGTCGGAAAGAATACCACCAGACATTACAGTTATCAGAATTGCCAACCATGGTAGGCTTGCAGCAAATCCCATTTTACTTAATGAGAATCCCCTATCTTCCAATAGATAAGTAGGTAACCAAACTAAAAAGAAAGTAATAATATATAAAACAACAAAATACTGCACTCCTAACGCCCAAAATTGAGAGTTTTTCAGAAAATTACTCCAAGGTGCCCTTACTTTAGCAGTTTCAACAATTTCTCTGTTTTGAAGTATATATTCTTTTTCTTGTTCATTAACTAATTTGTGAATTTCAGGATAGTCCCTGGCAATAACGTACCATACAGCTGCAATCATCATTCCTAAAATACCAAAAATGTAAAATACAGCTTGCCAGCCAAGGTATTGATAGATATAAACCGTAACGATAGGGGCTATAACTGGTCCAAAATATGAACCTGCCAATAAGGCACTAGAAGCTCTAGCTTTTTCATCTTTTCTAAACCAGTTTGTATTAAATACGGCGTTAGATGGAAACATTGGTCCTTCACCTATTCCAAATAAGAATCTCACTACATACAAAAGACTGTGAGATTTCACTAAACCTGTAAGACCTGTAAATACTGACCACCAAATAAGAGAAAATGCAATCATTTTCCTTGGCCCAAACTTTTCCGCCAAAAGTCCAGCTGGAATTTGAACTAACGCATAACCTAATGAGAATAATGATGCAAGCATACCAAACTGAACTTTATCCAATCCTAAATCATCCATCATAGGCTTAGCTATTATAGAAATATTTGACCTATCCATGTAAGCGATTACACCGATGATAAAGAAAAACAGTGCAAGTCCCCATCTAACCTTTGTTGGCTTCTTTTTCAAAATCTCCCTCCCCTTAATGGATAATAGAATCATGATATTTAATTTTTTCTGCTTAACTACGGATTTGAATTTCATACTCAAAGTTTTCACCAACGTAAAGCATCTCTTCATCCATAACAGCAACCGCTACCGCCCAACTTTGATCTTCATCAACTGTGAAAACGTTACTATTATTAAAGATTAAATCAAACGTTTGATTCGATTTTTTTTCACCAACGATCTCCCAGTAGAAAACTCAACCATTACCCACCTATTGGATTTTCTGTTCTGCTTTCAGAGAGAGGAATACTGTTACTTTGACTATTTCGGACAAATAATACTGAAATAAGAGAGGCGATACAAAGAAATACTAAAAATAATGCTAGCGGAACCCAAGAATTATGGTAAGCGCCCACTAAAATAGTCGCAATCATTGGAGCAGTTCCGCCAAATAATGCAGAGCCTGTTTGATAACCAAGTGTTATTCCTGTATAACCAACATTCGTATTAAACATTTCAGTAAACATTGTACCAATAGTCGCAGCAATTGGAGGCCATAGAATTCCTAAGCCTACTATTGAAATAACGTATAACCAAGGAGTGGATTGTAAGGAAAATAAATAAAAGTATGGAAAGGCAAAAAGAGTAATTCCGATTGTACCAATAAGAAAAACAAGTTTACGGCCAATTTTATCAGACAACATTCCCATAAATGGCATGCAAATTGCTGTAACAATTGTTGCAACAGTAATTACATTTAACGCTGTAGTCCTTGGAAAACCTTGTGTTTCCGTAGCATAAGATATGAAAAATGTGGAAAATAAATAGAATGGGCCCACTTCAACACATTTTGCACCTAAAGAAATTAAAACCGCTTTCCAATGATATCGCAGTGTCTCAAAGAGTGGAATTTTTACGACGTTTCCTTTTTCTTTCTCTTCTTTGAAGGCTGAGGTTTCCTCAATCCCTTTTCGTATCCAAATACCTATAACAACCAAAATCGCACTTAGGATAAATGGCACTCTCCATCCCCATGATAGAAATTGGGATTCAGGAAGTAAACTCATTAATGAAATAGAAAATGTTCCAAGTAACATCCCAAGAGGGATACCCATTGCAGGAAAGCTTCCAAAAAAGCCACGTCTTTCTTTAGGGGCAGATTCAACCGCTAGGAGTATTGCTCCTCCCCATTCTCCGCCAAGTCCGATACCTTGAACTAGACGAAAGAAAACAAGGAGGATTGGTGCCCAAAGCCCTATCATGCTATATGTTGGAAGGAGTCCAATACATACTGTAGAAACTCCCATTAATAAAAGTGAAAGCACGAGAGTATTTTTCCTGCCAAACTTGTCTCCCAAATGACTAAAAACAAGCCCGCCAAGAGGTCGTATAAAAAATGTAATGCCAAATGATGCATAAGCAAGCAATAAACTTACAAACGGATCATCATTAGGAAAATACAGTTTATTAAATACAAGTGCAGCAACGGTTCCATAAAGAAAAAAATCATAAAATTCAATAGTACTACCAAGTAAACTCGCAAATAATATCTTTTTTGATTTCTTGTCCAGTTTCTTTTTCCCACTCAATTTAACACACCTCCGAATTAGTTATATTTCTGGATGTGGTTTCTTAGATGTTTAAGAATTATCAAGATGGCCTTCTGATAATTCTTCCACATTTTCTTTAATAGAAGGTAGAGAGCCTGACTCTTACCTCTCGTATTGCTTTCCCATCCGTAATCATCTTGAACATGAGTTAATGAGCTTTTAATTCAATATGTATTATGTATAATGTATTGTGTATACACAATACATTATAGAAATACAGTCAATAAAGATAAAAGTCGTTCTGGTGAAAAAGTTTAAAGACAATCGCCATTTGTTCTCAACCGTGGACATATTGATATATCAGCCTAAGCAAAGTTGTTTATCGGTATATCCAAATTTCCATGAAATCTCGAGTGCTGCACACTTAACCTTTTTAACCAATGGAGGCAATAACTCCTTTTCATAGTTCACCTCAAGACCTGCAACACTAATGCCCGCTATGATATAACCTTTATGATCAAAAATAGGAGCGGCTACCGCAGATATATAATTTTCAAGTTCCGAGTGACTGACCGTAAATCCCGTTTTTCGAGTCTCTTCTAGAAGAGTACGAAGTCTCTCATTAACTGTAATCGTTCCAGATGCGATCGACTTCAGTTCGGTTTGCTCTATATATTGTTCCTGTTCATACTTCGGCTGAAAAGCGAGAATAACACGTGAACACGCTCCGGCATAAAGCGGCATTCTCCGGCCAATTGCCGTATTAAGCCTTACACGCTGTTTTGTATCCAGTTTTTCGATGCAGATTGCCTCTTTGCCATCTTGTACGATGAGATTAACAGCTTCCCCTACCTTAACATGAAGTTTTTGCATAATCGGTAAAGCTACTTCTCGAATATCGAACCGTTCAGCTACTAAATGGCCAAACTGAAGAAATAACAGCCCAAGTGAATACTTTCCATCTCTATCTTTATCGAGAAGCCCCATCACTTCAAGTGACATCACCATTCGAAAAACGGATGTTTTCGGTATCCCTGAAAAATGTACGATTTCTTTAAGACTTAGCTTTGAATGAGTTAAGAAAAGAGTAAGGATATCCATTGATCTGACGACTGTCTTATTTTTGTTTTGCATGAGTTTACCCTCCTTAACAAAACAAAAGCGCTTTTTTAAGTAAGCTATACGGTCTTTTTCAAATAACAGGGAACAGAATCATCGCCATATTTAGAGACCAGTACGCTCCACGTTCGGATTCAAATCTTTTCAAAACAACTTTAACTATCAAACTTAAACAATAATCCTGCCATAAACAGTTTAGCTGAGTATTTTGCCGTATTTCCCTTCATAGAAGGTTAGTGGTGCCCCTTCGCTAATGTCGAGTTCAGTTACTTCTCCAATAAAGAGTGTATGGTCCCCAGCTATTTGTTTACTATGGACCTTACAGACGATGTTTGCTAAAGCATTTTTTATTACTGGAAGTTCATTTATCCAGCCAAATTCAATTTGGCGATTATCTTTAATCTGCCCTGCAAAATGCATGGATAACTCTTTTTGGGCATCTGACAATATATTTACAGCAAATTTTCCAGATTCATTAATTTTATCTAGCATTTTAGCATTTTCGCCTATGGATATGATAACCAACCTTGGGTTAAGGGAAACTGACATAAATGCATTCGCCGTCATACCGTGTGCTTCATTTTCTAAAAGTGTCGTGATCACTGTTACTCCTGTAGCAAATTTCCCCATCGCATTTCTAAAATTTCTATCATCCATCATTTTATAACCTCCTTAAAATTTGCACTGCACTGAGACTTTGACTCAAAAGGTATCTGTTTTAAAAATTTAACCGTCACTTCTTCCGCAACACCTCCCTTCAGCATTTCTATAACTTCACCGCTAATTTCATCATTTTTCCTGCTGGACCCATATCTTATAAATAACCCCTGACAAGTTTTGTTCCAGGTTTTGATTTCTACACGATATACACCTGGTGCTGGCAGGATATACTTATTTTCGGTATGGAACTCCATATTTTTCTTTTTATCGTGTTTATGTCTATTTGAACCATAAACGACCCCTTTAATTTCAAAATGATGTCCCATATAGTAAGGAACAAGGTGGACATCTCCGTCCCTTACTATCTTCCTGATTATGGTTGAACTTATTTTTTCGCCATTATGTACCTGTTTTGAAATCACGGTTACATCAAAAGGATTATTTATACTCATTTTTTGCAAATAATCAGCAGTCCCTTGAGCTTTTTTACCAAAGGTAAAGTCAAAGCCCACAACTAAGTGTTTAGCTTGAAGACCTAAAACATATTGTTTAATAAAATCAGATGGCAAAAGGGAAGCAAATGATAAATTAAACTTTATGACAAAAAGTTTATCCACCCCAATGGCAGCCATTCTTTCAATCTTTAAAGCCAGGGGAGTAATATATCTCCAATCTTTCTCCAATTTGATTACTTCATTTGGATGTGGATCGAAGGTCATCGCGGTGAATTTAAGATTGTTCTTTTCAGCTATTTTCTTGGTTTGCATTAACAGAGATTGATGACCTAAATGAATACCGTCAAAAAAACCTAATGCCATTACATGAGGCTCCCTTGGATATAGGGATCCCTTTAGTGGATGTGTTAAATGGTAAACTTCCAACTTGCTTCACCTTCTCCGTCATTAAGTTAATAAAATTTTGTCAAAGGGGAAAAAATGGTGTTGTCGATTTTATTTAATGGAATACTGGACTTCAAAAACCTTGCATCCGTTTGCTAACCAAGGACCAAGTTTCGTTTCCAGTGGACGGGTACTACCCATTCATGCGGAATCAACAACTTTCCAATAATCTTGAATGTGCACTCATTTTTTAACGATTAAAGGGTTCTGTGTAATGAATTCTGTATACATAACCCATCACACAGAACATTCACATACCTGCTTCCTGTGATACCCAATTATCAATTTGAGCATTCAGCACTTGATCCCTGTGGAAGAATATATCAGAGATAAAAGGCTCCTCGTTATTTGATGTCACGAGAAGCCATTTGATGGATTGCCATATTGCTATAGGAATGCAGAATCCCTGTACATGCCTCTTTATTGTTCCGTGGAGTAATAGCGGACCTCGAAAATCTTACAGCCATCTGGTGATTTCCACGGTCCGTGTTCCATACCTGGAGGGCGGCAAGCAACCATTCCTGCTGTAAATTCCTCATTTAGACGTAAATCGATTAAA
Organism: Peribacillus sp. SIMBA_075; assembly: GCF_046534585.1. Classification (NCBI taxonomy): domain Bacteria; kingdom Bacillati; phylum Bacillota; class Bacilli; order Caryophanales; family Bacillaceae; genus Peribacillus; species Peribacillus sp. SIMBA_075. The sequence continues at coordinate 64,283 of NZ_JAWRYN010000025.1, forward strand.
GATCCTTCAATAATATATAATTCTTCCCAAAAATCATGGACTTGCACGCCATTGGGAGATGTATCTGTCCCTGGACCGTTATGAAGAATTCTTGTAGCGACCCCTGTAGTAGGGTCAGAAGCAATGATTCTTTCAGAAAGGCTCTTAACTTTACTAAAAGGCTGCGCTTCAAAAGTGGTATGATCGACAAATTCATGTTCTTCTTTTTTCTGATCTGCATAATAGCGAACTTCGAAAATCCTGCAGCCATTAGGTGATTTCCATGGACCATGCTCCATCCCTGGAGGACGGCATGCAACCATTCCTGCTGTAAATTCCTCATTTAGACGTAAATCGATCAAGGATCCTTCAATAATATATAATTCTTCCCAAAAATCATGGACTTGCACGCCATCAGGAGATGTATCAGTACCTGCTTCCAGTTCAAGGATACGAGTTGCTACATTAGTATCTGGAATCTGAGCAATAATTCGTTGAGATGCACCTTCTACAGTTTTTGAAGGAACGGCCTCAAAGGTTTTATACTCAACAAATTCCAACTCTGGTTTTCTATCAATTTTCATTTTTGATTTTTCCATTTCAAACTACCTCCGCATCCACTAAAATATGAACCTGATAATTCAATTGAATTTTGTTATCTGTTAAACGATCATATAATTCTGCTGAAAATGCTTCCCCATAAATGAATTCGCCATTTATAATCGGTAATGTTCCGCAAAACACAATCATATCCTCACTATCATAGCCACGTTCTTGGATAATTTTGAGCAATTCTTCAGGATGCAAGAATTCTCCTAGCTTGCCTGCTTGATACTCGTTTTTCACCCCATCGATGATCATCCAGCTTCTCATTTCAATGTCATCCCATCGATCTTTTACGTCATCCAAGGCCCAAAATTGTGTTGAAATAGGTTTGCTGCATACTTGTTTGGATTTCTGAATAGACACTTTTTCAAGCCCGCGGTCCGTGTGGTCACTGCCTAGCCCTAAATACCATTTCCCTTCAATTTTCATGATGACCACTTCTGCTTCTCCGCTGCTGCTTTCTTGGATAACTGAAATTGAGTTATTTGTCGTAATGAGATTTGTTGAAAGATCGTAAATCATCGGAACTTGTGGAGGAGCCGGAACGCCGATCTCCTTCAATTCATCAATATGTTTTTTTACAGATTCCTGGTCTTTTCCCGTATAGCCGGCAATAAGCAATCGTTTAGGGTCTGCAACAATATTTCTTCCACAAACATTAATATTTATCAACTGAATTCCTCCTGCCTATCTAATACCCGGTGCTTCAAATTAGGGAATACATCACGAATTTTAGCAACCTGAGCCGGATCAATCTCTGTTTTAATAATAGTTTCTTCATCTCCTCCAGCAGCCACAACAATCCCCCATGGGTCAACCACTTGACTATGGCCAGCTAAAAGGACGTCATTAGTATTTCCAACACAATTACTCGAAATCAAGAAACACTGGTTTTCCAATGCCCGAACTGAATTGAATAATTTCCAATGCTCCAGTCTTCTATGCGGCCAAGCAGATGTAACAAGAAGTAACTCTGCTCCTAAATTCACTTCTGCACGGTACAATTCAGGAAATCGCAAATCATAACAAGTTGATAAGCCAACTTTCCCGAATTCTGTATCGACTACAGTTGTTTCATTTCCTCTCGTCAATATTTGACCTTCTTTTGAACCATAACGAAATAAATGCATTTTTCGATAGGTTCCTATTAGTGTCCCATCCGGAGAAAATAGAACACTTGTGTTGTAGTACTTTCCATTATTTTTTTCTATAAAACTACCTGCAAATATATATGACTTAACTTCTTTGGCCTTTGCGGAGAAACGTTGGACAAAATCGCCATTCAATTCTTCTGATTCGTCTATATAGCGATCAAAAGAAAAGTACCCCGTTGCCCACGTTTCTGGTAAAACGATTAAATCTTGTCCTTTTAATCCATCAATCATTGACTCCACACGATCTATGCGAGCAGATTTAGACTCATTATCTTTAATCTCCAATTGTATCGATGCTATTTTCATTTCTGACCACCCTTTCATTTATATTTTTTATATTAGTTCTTCCACTTGAGTGGGAAGTGAATAGCTTCCTAAAAATTTATCCACCATTTGAACCGGCTCATCATAGCCGTAATTTCTAAATGAAAAGCCTTTCGTGACGAAAGGTGCACCATTATAGAACATTTCATACTGTTGATGCCTGCCACCGAATTCTGAACCAATGATATCCCATACTAACTTAAATAGTTTAATTTTCTCCTCAGCCCCAACTCCCGTAGAACGTATATATTGATACATATCATCTTTCGTTTCAGGATTGATGAGCTCTTTATATGAGGATGGTAATTGTAAAACGCCTCCACCGCATAACTCCCGTAAAATTTTAATAGTGGAAGCATAGATGGTTTCCTGTTGACCGACTACACCATAAAGAAAACGTGGATCTGGTCGTGCCACACCGTTTTTGTCGATGATACAATTATATTCCGAAGCTAAAAGATTACCTTCTACAGAAGCTGCAATAGAAGCGAGTTCCCCTAACTTCTCTTGGACTGATGGGATTTTATCAATTCCATTCATCGCAGAAACTTTTCGGGCAGCACCAATCAAAAATTTCAATTTATTGCTAAATCTAATTTGCGCTTGATTATTGCCTAATACGTGAGCTGGTGTTTCATGGAACTGAGCTCTCACGATGTCAATATTTTTGTAAACGAAAATATCTTGCCAAGGAATAAATACATCGTCAAAAACAACTAATGAATCACTTTCATCAAAACGGGAGGACAATGGGTAATCAAATGTGCTTGGTGATTTTTCAGCATAGCCAGGCCTCGCATAAAATTTTAATCCTTTTGCATGAATCGGCAGGACAAAAGACAAAGCATAATCTTCATCACCAGGTCTGAGTGGTGTAAGGCAACTTACAAATAAGTAATCGGATACGGCTGATGCAGTACCAAGCATTTGAGAACCTCGAACAATAATTCCATCCTCCCTTTCCTCGTACACTCCAACTGGGAGAAATTTATCTTCCTGCTCATGAGCTGCTTTACTTCGATTAATTTGTGGCGGAATAATAACGTATGTTACATATAGATCTTGATCTCGCACATGTTTATAGAAATTCAAAACATTATTTCCATAACCTTCTCCTCCACGATCAAACACTTCCGGTGAACTGGCAAAAGCAGCTAAAAAGCTGGCAACGTGATCAGGGCTTCTTCCTACAAAACCACAAGTTGCTTCTGACCATTTAGAAATCGCCAATCTTCTCTCTTTAAGTTCTTCCCGACTCCTTGGAATCATATAAATTTTATTTGCCAGTGTACCGTCCTCAGTTCTGTATGTCATATTCTGAGATTCATCTGATGCTAAATCGTATAAGCCTGCAATGGTATCTGTAATTCCTGTAAAAGCTGGATGGTTCGTCACATCCTGCACTCGTTCCCCATTTATGTAGATCGCTCTATCATCTTTCAATGTCTGTAAATATTCTTTACCTGTTCTAACCAAACCTAATTCCCCCTATATGTTTGAATAAGTTCATGTTTTAAAAACAAGAAACAATTTAACAGCGAACCTTTATTGTATTATGTGTTGTGTATTATGTATTGTGTATACATTAAAGGTTTTGCATTTCCTCTTTGCAATTAAGGTACTGACATTATATATTGAATTTTCATGTTCATATCCTTTACTCTTTTACCTATGAACGTTAACAACTTGTACTTTTACTTCTTGATGGTTGCAAACTTAAGCGTTTTAATGAATTGTGATTTGCGCTCCATAAAACAAAAGGTCATGAATCTTTTCCACTACTACTTAAATAAGATAGAAATTTTCAACGATATATTATCAGGTTTTCCAATTTGGGCATTGGAATAACAAGACAAAAGGTAAACGCTTTCAATTCCAATAAACTATAGACTTACCTCTGACTGATCACTCATTGTTTCAGCGATAAGACTTACAATTTATAGCAAAAGATCAGGAAAAGGCATACGAAAGAATTTTCCTAAGACTTTTGCTATAAACGTGACAAAAGACTTGGTTTGACCTTGCAGTATATCTTCTATTTCATAGGCTGAAGTTGATTCTAAACCCTTATTTTTTATCCCTAGAAATGTAGTAACTACCTTTTACTAGGAGCAATCCCCCCCTTCAAGCATTTGATAGAAAATCAGGAATTATCAACAATAATTAATGTTTCTTTTGTTTTTTCTAAATGGTTTAAAATCGCCTGTGAAGCTAGTTCGGGATTATTTTCTTCTAAAGCCTGGATAATCTGGTTATGTTCCATCAAAACTTTTTTCATTCTCCCATACTTACTGACTGCTTTTAAACCCATAAGCTGAGTAAGATTATGCAGATTGTTCAAAACTTGCTCTATTATGGTGAAGTTCGCTAGTCTTGTCAGCGAGAGATGAAACTCATGGTCTAGACTTATAAAACTAATGGCATCATCATTTTGCAATGCTTCTTCTTGTTGCTTTAGAATTAATTTAAGTAACCCCAGTTGTTCAGGTGATGTAATTTCTTCTGTTAGCTTTTTCACCGATTCAACTTCAATAGCACTTCTTAGTAAAAAGATTTCATCCTGTTCCTCTGGTGTAATCTTTCTTACCGTTAATCCCTTCCTTGGAATAGAAACAAGTAATCCTTCCTTCACCAAATCTTGAATAGCTGCCCTTACCGGCGTTCTTGAAGTATCTAACCTTTCTGCTAATTGAACTTCTGTAAATATTTCATCACCGGTAATACCACCAAATAAAATCGCTTTTTTAATTTGCTTATAAACTTTATCCTGCGTTGTTTTTTCCTTTTCGATTGGTTTTAAATGGATTCCTGCCATGTTAATCCGTCCTTTTTGATAAGTCTTTTCAATATGAATAATTGAAATCTATATGATTGGGTTAAAACTTAATATATGTTATGTATACATAATACATAACACTCAAAACATAAGTCAATAATATTTTTTATATTTTTCTGAATTTTACAAACCAACCTATATCAAAAACCATAATTTAAAAAGCCGCCAATTGACGGCCATCATTTAGCTCTAACTCAAGATTCTAAAGTTTGAACAATTAATACAAATAACCTTGATAAATAAATAGGAAGAGCATGTTTTGAAAAAAATTGATCAAAACATACTCTTAACATATTCAATTGAATGATACTTTTATAAAAAAAGAAGTTTGATCATTAACGCACCCGTAATTGAAGAGAAAATTATTGTTCATATTTACTCATTGTTTGTCCTTATTCCACTTATATGGAATTCCCGACCATTTATATAACAGAATAATCAAGAACATTATTAAACAGACCATTATGTTATCAATCCAATTAACCTCTTTGTTAGCAATAAATTTCCAAACGGTTAATATTCCAAAATATATTAAGGGAAACCTGATGCTTTGCTTAAACATAATATCACCGACTTCATTCAGACTTTTTCTACAAATTTTTATTATTCAACTATCCTGCCCCTATAGTTCCGTAAGAAAAAGGGAGCCGCGGTAACCTCCCTTATTGAAGTAAAGCACCCGTTTGTTCTATTAGAAAAGCGAACCTTATTAAAGAATCGCGCCCTTTTGTGGAACAAGAACCGGTTGACATAAAGCTAATTTTAGGAAGTTTCAACTATATTCTTTTCCGATTTTTACTGGTATAATATGGATGATTTTGTTAATGAGAGGGGAGAAAAAGATGAATCAACTTGTATTTAAGCAATTT
>NZ_JAWRYN010001545.1:0-238 GCF_046534585.1 Peribacillus sp. SIMBA_075
GTCCAGCCCCCCATGCGCAGGAACGCGGGATTGGCATCCAGCACCCGGTCCTCGGCATCCAGCACCAGGACCGCCTCGTCGACCAGCGCCAGCGCCTGCACGGCGGCTTGGTCGAGCGGGCGCTGCGGCCGGCGCCTGCGGTGCCGCCCGTAATAGGTGATTGCCGCCAGCACGGCCGCCGTTCCCGCGGCCAGCGAGGCCAGGGGGTGCGGAAGCAACAGGGCGACGAGTAAATGCG
>NZ_JAWRYN010001546.1:0-238 GCF_046534585.1 Peribacillus sp. SIMBA_075
CTCTATATTCAATTACATTAAAAATTTTTATCTTAAAAATTTTTAAAAAATTAAAGGGAAAATAGAAATTTTGTGGAATTTATACAAATATATCGCTTATTTAGAAAAGGGTGGTGAACACAAGATGGAAGTGACTGACGTAAGATTACGCCGCGTAAACACAGAAGGCCGCATGAGAGCAATTGCCTCTATTACTCTAGACCATGAATTTGTTGTTCATGATATTCGTGTAATTGAT
>NZ_JAWRYN010001547.1:0-238 GCF_046534585.1 Peribacillus sp. SIMBA_075
GAGAACGAAATTATCATGGATAATCGGTTTCGGCATTTTCTTAGTAGGTATACCATCCGCGTTATCATTTGGAATATGGAGTGATATTACGATTTTCGGAAAGAATATTTTTGATGCAGTAGACTTCTTATCTAGTAATATATTAATGCCACTTGGAGCACTATTTATTAGTATTTTCGTTTCATTCAAAATGGAAAAGAAGGTGCTAGAAGCAGAGTTTTTTGTAGGTGGAAATTAT
>NZ_JAWRYN010001548.1:0-238 GCF_046534585.1 Peribacillus sp. SIMBA_075
CTATCATTATTTAATTGTAATTTATTTATGTAATGTAATGTAATGTAGATATTATTGATTATCATTCTCACTACGTGTTAAAAATAATATCCCTCCCTATTCCTTATAAAGAGCGATTTACATTTTAACATAAGTCCCTATTTCTTTTGGTGATTATCATTCTCAATGAAGGTCAAAAAAAAATAAAACTAACCATTCTCCTACTCTATCACCTCTATCTACAAAATGATATCGTTAT
>NZ_JAWRYN010001549.1:0-238 GCF_046534585.1 Peribacillus sp. SIMBA_075
TCTGCATGCTCACCTTCTATATGTTCCGAAAAACGTATATCTTTTTCTAACATTTCAGCGTACTTCTCATTAATTCTTACAATCATTTCCGCTAATTCATGTCCTTCTACATACTCAGCCACATTTTTATCTAATAACAGTTTAGATAGTCCTGCAAAAATTCTTTGATTATCCTTTTTGATTTCGTGCACTTCTCCTGCTATTTTTAATGCTGTTTTGCTATTTAAATCATCGTTCG
>NZ_JAWRYN010001550.1:0-238 GCF_046534585.1 Peribacillus sp. SIMBA_075
GTAGTAGGCGGCGATCACGACCGGGAAGATCACGAACGCCAGGAAGACGATCGCCGCGGGTCCCGCCAGCAGCAGGATCTCGAGGCGCATGGCCCAGCCGGTACGCCGGCGGCGCCGCGGCGACGGGAGCGACGCGACCGCGCCGCTCCCGTCGTGCTGCGCGAGACCCGACTTCGGCAGGACGCCGGTGGTGGTGTTCTCGCGGGTGTTGCTCACGAGTACTGTCCTCAGCCCTTCT
>NZ_JAWRYN010000182.1:0-384 GCF_046534585.1 Peribacillus sp. SIMBA_075
GTATGAAAGCCATTGCTGGTCTCACAGTTAACATTAAACAAGGTGAGTTTGTATACGTAGTTGGACCGAGTGGAGCCGGGAAATCTACATTTATTAAAATGATGTATCGTGAAGAGAAGCCATCTACAGGATCAATTAATGTAAATGGACTTGTAATTGAAACATTAGCAGAAAGAGATGTTCCATATTTCCGTCGTCAATTAGGCGTGATTTTCCAAGATTTTAAATTGCTACCTAAATTAACGGTATATGAGAATGTTGCGTTTGCTTTAGAAGTAATTGAAGAAGAGAAGGAAGCGATTCGTGAGCGCGTTACAGAAGTGTTAGGTCTTGTTGGTCTTGAAGAGCGTGCCGATGCACTTCCAAATGAGCTTTCGGGCGGAG
>NZ_JAWRYN010001551.1:0-238 GCF_046534585.1 Peribacillus sp. SIMBA_075
GCAGAACATCCGTTGCACGGGAGCGATCCGCTGCATGAAAGAGGGAGAGCTTGTCTTCGGCAATGGACCGATTTTACGGGTGGAGGCACCGCTTGCTGAGGCACGACTCATAGAAACGGCGTTGCTAAACATTGTGAACTATCACACACTAGTGGGAACAAAGGCCTCACGCATAAAACAGGTTATTGGAGATGGATCTGCCCTTCAATTCGGTTCAAGACGAGCACAAGAAATGGAT
>NZ_JAWRYN010001552.1:0-238 GCF_046534585.1 Peribacillus sp. SIMBA_075
CAGGATGTTTCTGATCACCTGCCTCAAACGATCCGTTGACTCCAGTTCATTTGTAACCGGTTTTTCATAGGTACTGTTTGAAGAGGTCGTGTATTCTATGATTTGTCTACTGGTCACTTTCCTATCAATCATACCGTCAATAAAAAAAATAGCAGCGTTAACTCCTGTTTTTAGCACGAAATGACGTACGACCAGATCATCACAATCCCGAAGTTGCAGCTTAATGAGAGCTTCATTT
>NZ_JAWRYN010001553.1:0-238 GCF_046534585.1 Peribacillus sp. SIMBA_075
CCATGCTTCACAAGCTAAAATCTCAACTTCTAACCACGCTTTAAATTTGTTCTCTTCCGTCCAAATTGCACCCATTTCTGGGCGTGTATAACGACTAATCATCTTTTTCCCTCCAACAGTTGTTCTTGATGGTCCCAAATATGCAAACTCTTCGCTTTTTCTAGAGCGACTTCAATATTATCATTTAAAATATTAACATGCCCCATTTTTCGCTGCGCTTTTGCTTCTTCTTTTCCAT
>NZ_JAWRYN010001554.1:0-238 GCF_046534585.1 Peribacillus sp. SIMBA_075
CGCTATCGCCCTCACCATGCTGCTTGCAAAATGGATGAAGGCAGAGCCATCCCTCTCCCTCATGCTCGGAGTAGGTACTGGAGTGTGCGGGGCCGCTGCCATCGCCGCCGTTTCTCCTATTATCCAGGCAAAAGATGAGGATACCGCTATCGGCGTAGGCATTATTGCTTTGGTCGGAACGGTGTTTGCCGTCGGCTATACCGTGCTGCGCCCGTTTTTGCCCATGTCAGCGGTAGAT
>NZ_JAWRYN010001555.1:0-238 GCF_046534585.1 Peribacillus sp. SIMBA_075
GTAGATAATCTATATGACCTATCAAACATCCCTTTGCTACATTGTATTGAGGAAATAGCATATAAAGAAGGATATCAAATCATTGTTTGTAATATAGAGAATAAAGATAGATACATATATATGTTGAAGGAAAATAACGTTGCAGGTGTTATTTTAACAAGATCCGTTTTTAAAAGTATAGGAGAAATTCCACTTCCGTTTGTTGTGATTGATGAACAAAAATCCCATGCAAATTATT
>NZ_JAWRYN010001556.1:0-238 GCF_046534585.1 Peribacillus sp. SIMBA_075
GTTTGATCTCGGACGTTTTTTAGAAATTAGTAGTTATATTAAGAATCAGGTAGGGATGTTTTCATACTTAAAGTCTTATCATCGCTTTGTGGTGGCCGCAACATTAGATATTCACTTTATAGATTACAAGCAAGCTTTTCGAAAGTTTTTAGATTTATATGAACAATTGGTCGCTGGTGGTTTTAGCCGGAGTATATTTACTTATCTCGCAGCAGCTGTGCTTTTAACTGAAGAAAAT
>NZ_JAWRYN010000183.1:0-382 GCF_046534585.1 Peribacillus sp. SIMBA_075
TTCCTGCTTTTTGTAATAAAGAGCTGCATTAAGAAATAGATCAGCCACCTCAGACCACAAATTTTTCTCTTTGAGTACATTCATGCTTAAGTCAAAAGATACTGAATCATTTGCATCGTATAGAAAGTATATGAGGTTCAGTTTGGCTTTGTATATTTCTTCATTTACTTTATCAGCATATACAATCGCTTTTGTTCTCCATTCCCGGGCGGACTCCTTTGAACCTAATTTGTATAAAACTCGGCTCAGCATGTACATTGAACGAATGGAGTAAACCGAATCGCAATGTGCGGGTATATTCATTGCTTTGATAAAGCTTTCTTTGGCTTCTTCAAGAAGTTCCTGTCTCTCATAGCATATGCCTAAATTAAAATGACCTAAG
>NZ_JAWRYN010001557.1:0-237 GCF_046534585.1 Peribacillus sp. SIMBA_075
CTGCATACATCCATTAAAGGAGAATTTTTTCAAATAAAATGTTAAAATTAAATTTAGGTGTGAATTACGTAACAAATAAGAAACTAGTTTGAAACGAGGAAATTACATGGAGAAAATTATCAAAAACAAGCCCAATAAGCTAAAAATTGCTTCAAAAGCTTTGATGATTATTATTGGGGCATTTATCACAGCGTACGGATTAGAAGCAGTATTAATTCCAAATAACGTATCAGACGG
>NZ_JAWRYN010001558.1:0-237 GCF_046534585.1 Peribacillus sp. SIMBA_075
CTTCAACAGGGGTTCCGCCCGGAAGCGATGCCGTCCCCAATGCTGCTCTGCTGTGTTTTCCTGCTTCACCAAAAACTTCGTTTGCTAAAAAAGAAACCGCATTCATCACTTCCGGCTGATTAATAAAATCAGCCGTACTTGCCACATACCCTTTTATATTGACAATCTTCTTGATAGAATCAAGACTTCCCATCATATTTCTTACGGTTGCCAAACAATTCACAAAGGCAATTTTAG
>NZ_JAWRYN010001559.1:0-237 GCF_046534585.1 Peribacillus sp. SIMBA_075
TTCCATGCCGCGATGGGCGACGGAGAAATCAGTGTTTCCGGCATTGAAGTGCCCGGCAGCGCTACCGTCCAATTAGATGTCATCAAAGGCAGCCACCTGAAGCATCCATTGCTTGAAAACGAAGAGGGCCTGGCGTTTCTCGTATCGGCGATGACTTTAGACGAAGCTGTCTCTACTGCAGTGGAAGAGATGATCGATCTATTGCTCCCCCAATCCGATTTATCCGTCAGCGAGATG
>NZ_JAWRYN010001560.1:0-237 GCF_046534585.1 Peribacillus sp. SIMBA_075
GATGCGCGCGAGTCCCTTGCGGTCAGCCACGGTCGCCTCCTTCGAAGCTGCGTCGGGGTCGGATGATGGTCTCCTCGAGGCCGTCCTCGAGCGTGGTGGGGCCGGGCGGCGTGGTCACGCGGTCGTCCGCGTGTTCCGGTCCGGCCGCCGGCTCCGGCTCGGCGACAGGCTCCGGCCCGGCCGCCGGCTCCTCCGCCGCCTCCTGCGCCTCGTCCTCCTCGGCGGACTCGACGACCG
>NZ_JAWRYN010001561.1:0-237 GCF_046534585.1 Peribacillus sp. SIMBA_075
CTTTCTGCCATTTTAATGGCCCTCAAGCCGCACGTGCGGGCTTTCCTGTTTGACGGATTGTTTACGCAATACCGCCACCATTATGTCCGTGTATTGAGCCGGCTATATTCATTGATAGACTTGACGGAAGACGATTGGGAAGACCTGTTTACGCAGTTCGGCCATTACGGATTGCCGGCCTATTCCGCTTATCTTGTCGAAAAAGGCATGTACAAGAAATGGGCGGAACTTCACCAG
>NZ_JAWRYN010000184.1:0-381 GCF_046534585.1 Peribacillus sp. SIMBA_075
ATATATCATAAGCAATATATGGACGAGAAAATTTAAATGACTGCTCACCATCTATATTAGGATTAAAGGCAAACTCATCATAAAATCTATCCCAAACATTCTCTTTTTCTTGTTCATTCAACAAAATCCATTTTTTCAAAATCAGTACCTACTTTCTAATACAATTATATAATTAAAATACCACGATAAAATTGTATATTCTATTCATTGCTAATTTACATAACGTCTCATTATCAGTAGCAAATAAAAAGCACAAACCTTTGATGTTATTAGGTTTGTCCGTTTTTTATTTTTATCATCTTATACATGTTTTTATACATTGTGGAGATTCTGGGGTTTTTAAGGCTTACGAATATCCTGTATTAGTACAAAAATCTGTAT
>NZ_JAWRYN010001562.1:0-237 GCF_046534585.1 Peribacillus sp. SIMBA_075
TTAATGGAGAGCAAATAGATCATCATCCTACAAGTATGAGATACATGGTATATCAAGAGACAAATAAAGCTTTGGAACAACTCGATACAGTATGTTGGTTTAAAGCTTCACAAACTTGGTCCGAAAGTGAGAAAGAGGATTTGAAAAAGGTAATGCATGAGATCTTGGATGCTACAGGTTCAATGATGAGCCTCGTAGCGGTCCTATGTGATCAATATGGTATTTCAATGAAAGAAG
>NZ_JAWRYN010001563.1:0-237 GCF_046534585.1 Peribacillus sp. SIMBA_075
GCCCTTACGAAGGCCAGCCTCTCCCTGTCCGCCAACACGTGGTATCACGTGTACCTGTTCTTGGACGGAACGACGCCGGACGTTGAACTGTCCACCACATCGCCTGCGGCCCCCTACTGGGGCACCGCGCGTACCAAGGCGGGCGACACGTCGAGGCGCTACATCGGCTCGTTCCGCACCGGATCCACCGGCGCGGTGGTGCAGTTCCAGCACCAGTCCGACGCCAACATCATCACG
>NZ_JAWRYN010001564.1:0-237 GCF_046534585.1 Peribacillus sp. SIMBA_075
GTTTAAAGTCCAGCTCTGTTTCACCCTTTAGAAGATGATGCGGGATCTGTTTTAAATACCGAATTGGCCGATCTTGGATGGTTGTTTTATTAAAGTGAAGGCTGTTTTGAATCGACAGCATATGCTCCAGACGCTGTTTCACTTCGCTTAGTTCCTGTATTTGCTTCTCGACCTGACCCAGCATTTCTTGGTAGGACAGAGTGATACTTTGTTCATTCGAAAAGGTCTCGCTTATAT
>NZ_JAWRYN010001565.1:0-237 GCF_046534585.1 Peribacillus sp. SIMBA_075
ATTCTTTTCGGTTAAAAATTTGTTTAGCTGATAACTTATTTTCTTCGGTTACTGGAACCATTCCAACGTGCATATGAGGTGTTTTCTCGTCCAAATGCACAGCTGCGTGTACAATATTTTGTTCGCTATATCTATCTTTTAAGAAGCTATACGCTTCTTTGAAAAACACTTTTTGTTGAGCTGGATCAACCATATCCAACACATCGAAAAATTCTCTATCACTTGTTACAACAAACT
>NZ_JAWRYN010001566.1:0-237 GCF_046534585.1 Peribacillus sp. SIMBA_075
CAGCAATTTCCTCACTCAAGCCTTTTTCTATCCATGTGTTCTTTGCCTGTTTTAAGTGAAAATCTAGTTCGGTTGCTACAAAACTCTTTGCTTCTTTTGATTTAATATGATTCGTAACTTCGCTTACAAAACGATCCCCTTTTTTATTCAATTTCGCCTCACTCCTGTACTAAGCCTTTTAATATAAATTGTACCTTCGTAGCATTTTTCTCTGCCTTTCGCAGCATCTTTCTTCCT
>NZ_JAWRYN010001567.1:0-237 GCF_046534585.1 Peribacillus sp. SIMBA_075
GTGTATACAAACCATGTAATGCTTGCTGTTAATAATGCTGACGAAATCAAAGCTGTAAGAACACTATATGTTTGCCAAATAAGTATTGTTGACCAATCGAAAGCACAGCACAGTATACCCAGGGCAATCGTAGCGATCAGGAAAATAACTGTTACGGTTATTCTCTTTTTTGTCATTGGCTGCCGCTCATTCGTTTTCCTTCTGCGTAATCCTAAGAGAAATAGCAAAACGGCCAAT
>NZ_JAWRYN010001568.1:0-237 GCF_046534585.1 Peribacillus sp. SIMBA_075
CTTGCGATGTATTTTCTTCAGGGTGCGGACTTAATGAGGTTTGCCAGAATTATTGGAATTAATCAAAGTGTAACGGGGGAATATATATATCATTTCTCTTGGGGATAAAACGAATGTAAAGTAGCTTAACAGCTGCTTTTTTATTTTGTAAAAGAATTTTAGAAGATTAGAAAATAAGATTAGAGCGTGATATAGATAATTTGTGACTGTTTTTCAAGTTCGTAAAGTTAATCCGTT
>NZ_JAWRYN010001569.1:0-237 GCF_046534585.1 Peribacillus sp. SIMBA_075
CTGCTTACGCCCGAGGCGCTGATGCGCTGAATGGCTGCGGCGTACTGCCCGCCCTTCTCCGCGCTTTCGCCCTGGCGCGCCGCGATAAGCGCCCCGCTCTGCTGCGAATGCACCTCCGGCGCCATCAGCCGGCTGCCGGCGTAGAGCGCGGCGCTCCCGCCCGCAAACGCAGCGGCGCCGCCGTTGCGCACCTTCGCCGACAGCTCCTGCCCGCGCCGGTATCGTTCGCTCACGCGG
>NZ_JAWRYN010001570.1:0-237 GCF_046534585.1 Peribacillus sp. SIMBA_075
CTCGCGCCGGGGTCGGAGTTCCACATGCGCGCCCGTGGCCCTGCCCGATGGCTGTCACTGATGATTCCGGCCATTTCGATATCGCCGCAGCTTGCGGAGGACGCTCGCTGGCGATCAACCTGGGCAGCCCATATTTCGCCCGGCGTGATGCAGAGCCTGCTCGGCGCATGCCGTTTGGCGCTGCACACCGAGGCCAATGGCCAGGTCAACAACGCCGATGTGGCTGTTGCTCTTTCG
>NZ_JAWRYN010001571.1:0-237 GCF_046534585.1 Peribacillus sp. SIMBA_075
ATAATGGAAATATTTCACGCGCTGCCAAAGAACTACAAATTAGTCGGCAAAGTCTTCAATACCGTTTGCGGAAATTAGGTATGAAGAGTTAAAATTCAAGGTTTCTTCACTAAACGCCAAATAATTTGGCGTTTTTTTAATTATTTTGCACAAAAACGAAAATTTTTTTTGCACTTTATCCATAAACTTCCACCCCACGCTTGATTTCATCTGCGTCTTTCTTTTGGTATCATTCTT
>NZ_JAWRYN010001572.1:0-237 GCF_046534585.1 Peribacillus sp. SIMBA_075
TCTGGTCTTTTGAAAAGCGAAGAGCACGTTTAAAGTCATACACCTTCACTTTTTTCGTCGTTTCTTCTTTTTTCAGCTCTTCTGCATCCATTTCGCCTGTAGATATGGCGGATAATAATGCGTCGATCTCATTCTGGGAAAGCACTTCTCCTGACATTTCTTCACCTCCATCGTGTCAATTAATCGCCTCTATTGCAGATTAAAGGAGGTTATATAAACTTCTTTCACCTTGCCATC
>NZ_JAWRYN010001573.1:0-237 GCF_046534585.1 Peribacillus sp. SIMBA_075
GTATCATTCATTAAAAGAAGAGGGGATTGCAGGGGATCCGGGTGATAAACAGCATTTTATAGAACGTTTAATGGCTAGAGGATTAACATATGATGATGCGCTAGCTCAATATGAAGCTGAACTCCGATTTTTTAAGGCATTTCATCTACATTCTTCTTTAGTATATGCTCCGAATATGAAAATTACATTTGGTGAAATAGTATGTTGAAAGATAGCGATTTATTGAGGATTGTCATT
>NZ_JAWRYN010001574.1:0-237 GCF_046534585.1 Peribacillus sp. SIMBA_075
TAGAGAAGCAATAGAAAGGGCTTTAGCATGTACGAATTTGCTAAGTAAACGTGATAAGGAAATTCATGCTTTATCTGGTGGAGAAAGACAGCGTGTTTGGATTGCCATGACGTTAGCTCAGAAGACGCCAATGCTCTTTTTAGATGAACCGACAACATATTTAGATATTTATTATCAACTTGAAATATTAGAGTTAGTAAAAGAATTAAATGAAGCACAAGGATTGACAATCGTTAT
>NZ_JAWRYN010001575.1:0-237 GCF_046534585.1 Peribacillus sp. SIMBA_075
GGTTCGATGCCGTATTCATCTACAGCCGCCGATTTCAATTCCTCGATTTCCTGCTGGCTGAATTCCTCTGCGTAACGGACAACCCCGATAGAAGAGCCTTCCCCAGCCATGACGATGTCATCTGACGGGAAGCCGGAATCTTCAAGGAAATCCGCCACTTCTTCTTGTGTCAATGAGGATTCGGAAGTGACTTCCACGCGTGTACCGCTGGAGAAATCGATGCCCAAATTCAATTGG
>NZ_JAWRYN010001576.1:0-237 GCF_046534585.1 Peribacillus sp. SIMBA_075
CGAAAGAAATCATTTTTACCCGTGTCTGATTGATCTTGTTAATGAATGGAGTGATACGCATGATGGCCAGAATTACGATGTTAATGCTTTTTGTGCTTTACATGATTAACTACGCAGACAAAACGATTGCAGGCTATTCGGCTGTTCCGATCATGGAGGAATTTTTTCTGACACAAAAGGAATGGGGCCTGGTTGGAAGCAGCTTCTTCTGGTTCTTCTCAATCGCAGGGATTTTGG
>NZ_JAWRYN010001577.1:0-237 GCF_046534585.1 Peribacillus sp. SIMBA_075
GTCTGTTTTTAATTTGTAAAAAATGTTGACAAGTTATTGTATTGGTGTTAAAATTTTAATTCGTGTCTCGGTTACAGCTAGTGTAAAGTAAATAAACCTTATAAATATAATACGAAAAGTTTGCGAAAGATCGGGTAGTCTTACCAACAACTTTTGTGAACAAACCCTATAAATTATGATTGTAGGCTTTATATGTATACTAGTGAATCAAGGAGCGGTCAGTGGAACCGTAATGAT
>NZ_JAWRYN010001578.1:0-237 GCF_046534585.1 Peribacillus sp. SIMBA_075
AACATTTTGTTTGTACAAATCATAATCCCACTTATCATTGCGATAGCAGGTGAAATGGCCCATATCATGCAGAAGTCCTGCTTTTGCCGAAATATCAGGGTCTATCTTATATTCGTTTGCTAGGTGAAACGAATGCTAGGCTACCGCAATCGCATGTGCCAGAACTGAACGGTTAAAGTATTTTTGAGCAATGGGATGTGTAAAACCATCTAAAAGCTTTACATCTCTCATCTAAAA
>NZ_JAWRYN010001579.1:0-237 GCF_046534585.1 Peribacillus sp. SIMBA_075
CGGCGGTGCCGCCGAGCAGGCGACCGCGATCGTCTCGGCGCGGCAGAACCGCATGGCGCTGAGCATGTCCATCGCGCTCGGCTCCAGCGTGCAGCTGGCGCTGCTGGTGGCGCCGCTGCTCGTCCTGCTCAGCTACGTCATGGGGCCCCAGCCGATGAGCCTGGAGTTCGGTCCCGGCCTGGTGCTCAGCGTGCTGGTGGCAGTGATCATCGCCGCGCAGATCGTCAGCGACGGCCG
>NZ_JAWRYN010001580.1:0-237 GCF_046534585.1 Peribacillus sp. SIMBA_075
GGTATATATAATGGAAGTAACAAGTAAAACGGAATCTGTTGTTGTGAAATATGAAGGGCGCGTAGCAACGGTTATGGTCAATCGTCCAGAGGTTTTAAATGCATTAGATGAACCAACGTTAAAAGAGTTATTACAAAAGTTGAAAGAAGTGGCGGAAAGTTCTGTTCACGTTGTTGTGTTGTGCGGAAGTGGCCGTGGTTTTTCTGCGGGTGGAGATATTAAATCAATGCTTTCAAG
>NZ_JAWRYN010001581.1:0-237 GCF_046534585.1 Peribacillus sp. SIMBA_075
CAAAAGAGCTGGCAAGCCGCCATATTACAGTCAATGCAGTAGCACCAGGCTTTATTTCTACAGATATGACAGATAAGCTTGATGACAATGTGCAGACAGAAATGCTCAAACAAATCCCGCTTGCACGCTTTGGTGCGCCTGAAGATATTAGCAACGTTGTTGTCTTTTTAGCTTCTGAAGGAGCAGGCTATATTACAGGCCAAACCATCCAAGTGGATGGCGGAATGGTCATGTCCT
>NZ_JAWRYN010000185.1:0-379 GCF_046534585.1 Peribacillus sp. SIMBA_075
CTCCGCAGGTAGGACTCGAACCTACGACCGTTCGGTTAACAGCCGAATGCTCTACCACTGAGCTACTGCGGAATAATATAATGTTTCCTAAAACCCATTTAAAGATTTAAATGAATGGCCTGGCAACGTCCTACTCTCACAGGGGGAAACCCCCAACTACCATCGGCGCTGAAGAACTTAACTTCCGTGTTCGGAATGGGAACGGGTGTGACCTCTTCGCCATCATTGCCAGACTATATTCATTTTTGAAGAATTTTCATTCCTTCAAAACTAGATAATATAAGAAGGTATTTCATTTTTTAAAAAAGCGTTGGTTAAGTCCTCGATCTATTAGTATCAGTCAGCTCCACATGTCGCCACGCTTCCACCTCTGACCTAT
>NZ_JAWRYN010001582.1:0-237 GCF_046534585.1 Peribacillus sp. SIMBA_075
CTATATTTTTTGTTATATTACAGGAGGTTAACGACTGATTACGAATGGTTTGTAATTGTGTGTTTTCCCGAAATCCGAAAAAATCTGTTGCTATAATGTGGACACGAAAACAAACGCAATGGAGGCTATCATGAAAAAATTAATTGGAATAGCAACAGCAGCAGTTTTTGGTCTTGGGATTTTCACATCATCTGCTAATGCAGAAACTGTTGTAACAACAGACGTACTAAATGTACG
>NZ_JAWRYN010001583.1:0-237 GCF_046534585.1 Peribacillus sp. SIMBA_075
CCGATATATGCATCAGATCGGCTTAAAATGACTTCTTCTTTACCTAATGCTTTTCTTCCTGCATTAATACCTGCCATAATTCCTTGACCTGCTGCTTCCTCATAACCCGACGTTCCATTAATTTGGCCGGCTGTATACAATCCGGAAATTTTCTTCGTCTCAAGTGTCGGCCACAGCTGTGTAGGCACAATTGCATCATACTCAATGGCATAACCCGCTCGCATCATTTGTACATTT
>NZ_JAWRYN010001584.1:0-237 GCF_046534585.1 Peribacillus sp. SIMBA_075
CGTACTTGGGTATTGGCAAATACGATCGTCAAAAACGGCTGCTCCTGCTCCAGTACGTCCACGAGTGCATCCGTCTTGTCGCTTTGATTGGTTACGTAGTAAAACTGCTCGATGTTCTCAACGGTTTTTTGCTTGCCCTCGATCTTGATGTGCGGCGGCTGCTTCATGAAGCGATGAGCCAGCTTTTTCACCAGATCAGGCATGGTTGCGGAGAACAATAGAACCTGTCGTTGGGAC
>NZ_JAWRYN010001585.1:0-237 GCF_046534585.1 Peribacillus sp. SIMBA_075
CGGCACGCCGAAGATGACGCTGAGCACCGCCGGCCGGGCCGCCAGCACGGCCTCCAACTGTTCGTCGAAGGGTGGGAGGGGCGCGACCGGCCACTCTGGAGGCTGCGCTCCCGCATCGGCGAAGAGCGGGGAGAGAGCATCGAGGGCGCGGTCGAACGCGGCGCGGTCGAAGCCGTCGCGCGGCGAGCGTTCCCCCGGCCCCTGGAACGGGAGCCACAGATTGAGGGCGAACGGGCG
>NZ_JAWRYN010001586.1:0-236 GCF_046534585.1 Peribacillus sp. SIMBA_075
TGGCATGACGACGGCCGTTTGTTGGATAACTGAAACGCTTCTCGCATGTTTCTACCTTTGTTAAGTAGATATTTCTACTTTTGTTAGGTAGATATTTCTACTTTTGTTAGGTAGATATTTCTACCTTTGTTAGGTAGAACTTTGCGAGGAACTGGCATTTCCATCCGAAAAAGGCATCTTTCCCGCATTTGTGCTGGGAAAGATGCCTTTTCTTCTATACATATAGCGGATCTTTT
>NZ_JAWRYN010001587.1:0-236 GCF_046534585.1 Peribacillus sp. SIMBA_075
TTTCAGGAGGAAGTGTATAGCCGAAAATAGGATGTTCTGTGCGTTTTTGTAATGCAGTTTGAATTGGTTTTGGTACTTCAAAATCCATATCGGCAATCCAAGCGTGGATGAGTTCTTCATTTTTATATGTATCCCATTTTGTACTATGCGTTCCGCGACGATTTACCGTTTTATGAAATAGTTGCATATGTTTGCTCCTTTCTTCTGTCAAACTGTTAAGTTATGAAAATTTTCAC
>NZ_JAWRYN010001588.1:0-236 GCF_046534585.1 Peribacillus sp. SIMBA_075
GATATGAAGGATTTAAAAGGACAGGTCAAGCTGTTTGGTATGAACACAGAGCTTAAGCTACAAAAACAAATTGGCAATAAAACAGAAGCCATTGGCAGTGAACAAATTGAAATGTTTTTCGATAAATTAAAACAGCCTACAATCTCTTATTATGGTGACAGTGCACGTAATACGGAGGATTTCTTACCCACCCTTCTACGCAGGCAGATGCATCAAAAAAACAAACACTCACGACT
>NZ_JAWRYN010001589.1:0-236 GCF_046534585.1 Peribacillus sp. SIMBA_075
CTTTATAATGGGGGTAAGTGAAAGAAAGGGCGATGGGAATGGGAAGTTTGAAGCAAATGGCTTATAGCCAGAACAATCGCATACGGTTGTTGTTTCTAGCCTCATTAGCAAAAGGGCTCGCAATGATTGGGCAGGCTTTGTTTTTTGTATGGGTGGCAGATGAAGTGTTCTTGAAAGATGCCGCTTTTGGAGAAGTGATGCCGCTATTGGCCGCTTTGCTGGGGGTCATTCTATTG
>NZ_JAWRYN010001590.1:0-236 GCF_046534585.1 Peribacillus sp. SIMBA_075
ATCGTTGTCAATACTGCTATACTCGGATATTTTAAATACTCTAATTTCTTAGTAGATAATATAAATGGCATTTTTCATACAAACATTGTACTAGAAAAAATCCCCTTACCAATTGGGATTTCATTTTTCACTTTCCATGCAATGAGTTATATTATTGACATTTATAAGAAAAAAGTAGAAGCTCAGCGAAATCTATTTGATCTCGCACTGTACTTTACTATTTTCCCACAATTAGT
>NZ_JAWRYN010001591.1:0-236 GCF_046534585.1 Peribacillus sp. SIMBA_075
CATTAGATTGGAAATATAACAAAATGCAAGTTGATGCAGCGGCAGCACAAATTGCTCAAAACGTAATAACACATGCAACAAAACCACAGGAAGTTATTTTAATGCATGACATTCACCCACAATCAGTTGCTGCTGTGCCAGCAATTTTAAAAGGGTTAAAAGAAAAGGGTTATGAGTTTGAAGCTTATCATGAAGAGAGTCACTTCCCAGTGAATTTCTGGCATGATAACCGTATG
>NZ_JAWRYN010001592.1:0-236 GCF_046534585.1 Peribacillus sp. SIMBA_075
GCCGGTCGTGTCGTTGATCACCGTGGCTCCTGCCGCGATGGCCTGCCGGGCGACCTCGGCATGGAAGGTGTCCACCGAGATCACCACGTCCGAGCCGGCCCGGAGCGCTGCGACGACCGGCACCACCCGCTCCACCTCCTCCTCGACCGGCACGGGCTCACCCGGCGCGAACGGCGCGCCGCCGATGTCCACCCAGTCGGCCCCCAGCGCGACGGTCTAGAAGCAGGCGTCCACCG
>NZ_JAWRYN010001593.1:0-236 GCF_046534585.1 Peribacillus sp. SIMBA_075
CCCGCTTCTGTTTCAAGTGTGAAACCTCCTGTTGCATAAGGAAGGTCTCCTGGGGCGTCAAATCCGTGATAAGGAGCACTTCTGTACCAATGATAGCCCTTTTCACTTTCTGTAATACTTGCCGCCCCTAAAGCCCCTTCGTACTCATACAATACAATCGTTTCGCCTTTATATTCTTCCACCGTTACACCACGCGCTTTGTCTTCCAACCCATTTTCTATTGCCTCTTCTTTTGT
>NZ_JAWRYN010001594.1:0-236 GCF_046534585.1 Peribacillus sp. SIMBA_075
GATGATCAGAAGCTCTTTTTTGCAAGTGAGGTAGAGGGTCATCCAGATAATGCTGGTGCTTCGCTATTTGGTGGTTTACTCATCGGTCTTCATGAAGAAGAAAAGACACATGCCGTCAAAGTGCAGCATGTGGACATAGATGTAGTGGTCGTAATTCCTTTTTATGAAGTGTTAACAAAGGATGCCCGTGATGTCCTGCCAGAGGATCTTTCCTATAAGCATGCCGTTAGTGCGAG
>NZ_JAWRYN010001595.1:0-236 GCF_046534585.1 Peribacillus sp. SIMBA_075
TTGTTTCAATATGACAGAAAAACCTTTATCCCGCAGTCTAATTCGAGTAATGGGGAAGTATCAGAAAGAACCATATTTCAATATCGTCAGGACGGGAATATTTTAACGGGCATATATTAAGGCGGCAGTATTGTATCTGGCGGACTTGTAGGAACAGTGAAAGAGGATGGAACACTTCATTTTAGATACCACCATGTGAGCAAGGATGGCAGCATGAGAAGCGGGACCTGCGATTC
>NZ_JAWRYN010001596.1:0-236 GCF_046534585.1 Peribacillus sp. SIMBA_075
ATATTAAGCGTGAGCTTTCAGTTCCTCAAGCGCTTCTTCTACGTGGTCTTTCACCTTGACTTTTCGCCATTCTTTCACAAGCGTTCCTTCTTTATTTATAAGAAACGTTGAACGTTCAATGCCCATGTATTCTTTGCCAAAGTTCTTTTTCAGCTTCCATACCCCAAAGGCTTCAGACAATTTCTGTTCATCGTCTACAAGAAGCAGGAACGGTAAATCATGTTTTTCTTTAAACT
>NZ_JAWRYN010001597.1:0-236 GCF_046534585.1 Peribacillus sp. SIMBA_075
CCGCCAAGAGCTGGTGTTGGGTGTAATTCTTCTACCATTGTTAAAAGACTCGCATCGCCGTTTGCCTCTACAGGCGTATATAAATGAATTAAGTTTTTCGTTGTTAATAAGCCCGGACTTTCCGGAATATTAACGGATTCGCAGTGCTCATTGAGTACTCCTCGAATCATGTTCACAACATAACCGTGTTCAGCTAAATTCTTTTCATCATGAAGAAGCGCATTACTATTTCGTTT
>NZ_JAWRYN010001598.1:0-236 GCF_046534585.1 Peribacillus sp. SIMBA_075
GTACCACTTGCTATCGATTTTAACTAAATTCCAAGCATGAGGCTGACCGTCTCCAGTTCCTACTACAAAATGATTCTCAATTCCAGCTTCTTTTAATAATTGATAGGTTAATAGTGTGTAACCTTGGCAAACGGCAGAACGATTCGCGAGTGCCTCATACGCTGTATACGCTTTATAAGACGTATCGTAAGAAACATGTTTTACAACATAATCATGAATCGCCTTCACTTTTTCAT
>NZ_JAWRYN010001599.1:0-236 GCF_046534585.1 Peribacillus sp. SIMBA_075
GGATTTCGTGATCGTGCCGACAAAGACGGCCGTGTTCGACACCATGAGCATGACGCATACGCTCGATGTGGTACGCGAGCAGAAGAAGCCATTTGCCGTGGTGCTGACCTTTGTCCCACCCCAGGGCCAGGAAACCCGCGACGCTATCGCGGCGATCGAGGAGCTAGGCGCGGCTGTCTGTCCTGTGACGATCGGAAACAGGAAGGCCTTTTTTCGCGCCCAAGGTTCCGGCCAGG
>NZ_JAWRYN010001600.1:0-236 GCF_046534585.1 Peribacillus sp. SIMBA_075
CCTAACCAGAACGACAAATTCAGCGATCACTATATAGAAGAAACGTACGACCTGACGAACGTGATGTTCATCACGACAGCGAACAGCCTAGATACGATTCCTCGCCCGCTATTGGACCGGATGGAGGTCATCTCGATCTCTGGCTACACCGAGCTGGAAAAGCTGAATATTTTGCGCGGATATCTTTTGCCTAAGCAAATGGAGGATCATGGACTGGGTAAAGATAAGCTGCAAAT
>NZ_JAWRYN010001601.1:0-236 GCF_046534585.1 Peribacillus sp. SIMBA_075
GAAGTTGTATATAGTCCAGTGTTGTTGGTCGTTCCGGATGACGCGCCAGCTGCACGCGCTGCCATGGTGTCAGGTTTCCATAAATTTGCTGCGCCAAATCTTTCGCTTTTTGCTCCAGACGTTGTACTTCATCAGAGAAATCAATGCCTTTTTCCTCTGTGAACCGACGCAATTCCTTAATTTTGTCTTGCAGCTCTACTAATGGCTTTTCAAAGGGGAGCTCTCCTGCCATGCTT
>NZ_JAWRYN010000186.1:0-379 GCF_046534585.1 Peribacillus sp. SIMBA_075
GTTCATGTTATCCCTTCTTTATCTATAAAATGATGCTTTTCAGCTGTGACACGTTTTGAGATAAAACGCTGTTTTTGCCTAAATAATCGAGCAATGAGCTGATTAAAAAGGTTCTCGGTTGATCCTTTGATAATTCTTGATTCAGCAGCTCAAATGCAGAGAGGAGATCGTCCTTTTCTTCTCCGTTTGAAAGTGCATGAAGCTCTTGCTTGATCTTCGTTAAGTACGTAATGACATGTTTTTCTTCATCATATTCGTCCTGTGAGGAAAGCAGATAAGAGTCCATCAGCTCATCTGTTAACACAGGCTCAATGGAGCAAGGCTTTTTCGATACACGGTCCATCACACCGATGATCATTTCGGCAGCATTTTCTAATTG
>NZ_JAWRYN010001602.1:0-236 GCF_046534585.1 Peribacillus sp. SIMBA_075
GGCGAGTGCACTCGAATAATCGTAACGCAGGGCACTGTGAACGGTTGTCACGAGGGGCACATTCATACCGCGTGTGGCCAGCCGCGAAAAAAAGTTGGCTTTAATTCCATGCGTATGAATGATAGCCGGTTGAAACGAGAAAAACGTACTCCGCAGGGCACGGAGCAGTCGTACATCGAATCGCCCGAATTGATTCAGTGTGATGACCGTAATTCCTGTCTCTCGCAGTTTGCTCG
>NZ_JAWRYN010001603.1:0-236 GCF_046534585.1 Peribacillus sp. SIMBA_075
TTCCATGGTCGCGCCAAGTCGGGAGACAACTACTTCAAGGGCCGCTCCGCCGAATTGAAGGGATTCTCCAAAGTTCCCGCTCAAAACATCACGAACATAGATCCCGAACTGAACGATGATCGGCTCGTCGAGATGGAGACGCGCTGTCAGCGCGTCCACCTGTTCCTGAGTTCTGTCTAAGTTGAGGTAGATATCAACCGGGTTCCCAGTTGCCCTCAGTGCGATGAACGCAACAG
>NZ_JAWRYN010001604.1:0-236 GCF_046534585.1 Peribacillus sp. SIMBA_075
GTCGGAATAATGTTGAGGAGAAGCGTCTTGCCATCTAGCACTTTCGATGTATTGGACGCGATTGTGGACAAGTCTGCCTGTGGAAGATTTGTCAGGTCTACACCCTTGCCAGGCTTTACAATATTGGCGATCGCAAGTCCGATGAACAGGATGAGTGTCGTGATCAATTCAAACCAGATTACGGTTTTTACTCCGATTCTGCCCATTCGTTTGATGTCGCCAATCCCGGCTATCCC
>NZ_JAWRYN010001605.1:0-236 GCF_046534585.1 Peribacillus sp. SIMBA_075
TCATCCCTAACACTGTCACCGCTCCTTATTTTCAAGCATGGAAAGATACTCAAAAGAAATATAAAACATTGATTCAAGATAGTTTTCAGCCGCTTCCTATTTACGAAGCTCCTATGTTTGAACAAGAGGTTGTCGGTTTGTCTATGTTAGAGCGTGTAGGAGATGCTTTATTTAAATCAGATTCTTCTCCTACGGAAGTGAAATTTAACGGTCGCACTCAATATGTAAAAAAAGAT
>NZ_JAWRYN010001606.1:0-236 GCF_046534585.1 Peribacillus sp. SIMBA_075
GCAGTTGGGAGAGTTTCACTGGATCGACTTCGCCAAGCTGGTCGATCATGTTCCCGGCTAATTTGATGCGTTCATCGTATAAAGATTGGCCTTTTTCGTCTTTAATATCGTTTTTCGCCGTCTTGAATAAATCGAGCGCTTTTTCGAGTGCGCTGAGGCGTTCGGCTTTAACGGGAAGGAAAGTCGAATAGAAGATCAAGGTCCAGCCAAATTCCCCGTTCAAGCGCTGATAGGAT
>NZ_JAWRYN010001607.1:0-236 GCF_046534585.1 Peribacillus sp. SIMBA_075
GCCAGTCGTGAAGGGCCAGCTGGAGGTCTTGGCGAGAGAACACGCGGTCCGGAAATTGCCCTAGTCGCGGCAACACCGCTTCCTGGACAAATGCACTGCAGGCGCGTCGATCGAAGTCGTTGCACTCTGCGTAGAACTCCTGGCCATCGTCGGCAACCAACGCACCGCTGATTAGATTGCAGTCGATGAAGTCGGTGAACTCTGTATCAACAAAGATTCGCATTGTCCCCCCTTGG
>NZ_JAWRYN010001608.1:0-236 GCF_046534585.1 Peribacillus sp. SIMBA_075
GTAAAGGCAATCAGATAAAACCATTCTTCATCAAAGATCAGGCCGATGTCTCGCGCCGCATTTAGAAAGGTTGTCAGTTCTTCGCGTTCAAAATACTTCTCCTTTATTTCCTCACTCTCGATTTCCTCTACAGTTCGCCGTCGTTTCGGCATAATAACCAGGTCCACCGGATTGTCCAGCCGCAGCCGTTGCTTCTGAGCATGCACAAAGACAAAGTTCGCCGTGACTTTTACATG
>NZ_JAWRYN010001609.1:0-236 GCF_046534585.1 Peribacillus sp. SIMBA_075
GACTTGAGCCGATTCTTCTGACTCCGCTTCATATTGATGCTGAATCTCTATTTTTTTGTTTCCTTGATACTGCCCTCCCACATCCGGCCCATAAGTTCCTAGTCCCCCCTTATTACAGCCGCAATCTTCCTCTTCTTCACCGGCTGTCTAGGCACACTGCTGAGGAAAGTTATGGTGATAATTTGAAGAAGACAATTCCATTGATGACCCATACTCTTGTTACATATATGAACCTG
>NZ_JAWRYN010000026.1:0-68799 GCF_046534585.1 Peribacillus sp. SIMBA_075
AAAAAGGTAGATTTCCTCAGAATAAACTGAGAAAATCTACCTCTATTGGCCCGGAAGGGACTTTTTCAGTGCCCTCCCCTTATGGATACCCTTTTTTACGTGAAAATAAACTATATTTGCATAATTATTGAAGCGCTTTCATATCATTTGGATATAATGCCTTTTAATTTTTCCGCCTGCCCGGTCAAAGTCTCTAAAGATTCATGATACTCTCTTTCTAATTGTTTGATGATGCCGGCAGCGGTATCTATTTTTTTTATTGCCCCTACACCATGACCTGCCGACCAAATATCCCGCCACGCTTTAGACTCAGATGACTTGGACATGCTGTCAAAATCGACCTTATCTTTTTTTGCTAATTGATCTGGGTCCATGCCTTCCTTTCTTATGCTCGGTTTCAGCATATTACAATTAACGCCGGAAAATGCATCAGTCAAGATGATGTCATCATGATCAGAATCGACAAGCATTTCACGATATTCATCATTTGCCCTGCTCTCTTTTGCCACGATAAAACGTGTACCCATATAAGCAAGATCTGCTCCCGCAGCCTGAGCTGCCAAGATACTGTGACCAGTACTAATGGACCCGGCAAGCAAAATGATTCCGTCCCAGAATGTCCTTACGCTGTCAACGAAAGCAAAACTATTTATCTCACCCGCATGACCACCGGCTCCAGAAGCAACTAAGATCAATCCGTCCACACCTGACTCAGCTGCTTTTTTTGCAAATTCCACACTGCTTACATCTGAAAAGACCAAACCACCATAACTATGTACGACATCCACTACGTGTTTTGGTGAACCTAATGATGTAATGATGACGGGAGGCTGATGCTTTTTGACCAGTTCCAGCTCTTCTTCAAGACGGCTATATGTACGGTGGACAACCATATTCATTGCCCATGGAGCAATCTTGCTGTCTGGTTTTTTAGCCCTTGCAGCAATCAGTGTGTCGTTTATGTCACCCATCCATTGATCCAGTACCTCTATCGGCCGCGCATTTGGCGCTGGAAATGAGCCAATCACCCCATTTAAACAGCATTCTTTCACTAACTCAGGACCAGATATTAAAAACATGGGTGCTGAGATAACTGGTAAAGATAATTGATTCCACCAATGTTCAGGCAAACTTCTTCTCATCTATGAAACCTCCCATTTTTAATACATTACCAAAATATAACACTACTAGATTATCTTACTTCTAAAATACACAATTTTCAAGAAATTAATTCAGAGCTAATTTTCATATCGTTCAGGCCATTTCAATAAAAAACACCCCGTAAATGTTAGTTTGTGTCTAACATTTACGGGGCAGTTCAAAAACGTCCCATATACCGTTTCGATTAGTTTAAAGCACCCATTTACGAATGGCTTTGGCCACACCGTCTTCTTCATTTGTTGCTGTAACCCAATCTGCTTTTTCTTTCACAATTTCTTGGGCATTACCCATTGCAACTCCCACTTTTGCTTCAGAAATCATGGCAAGGTCATTAAGGCTGTCTCCTACCGCCATAACATTATTCATAGTAATATCGAGCAATGAACAAACAAGCTCTATAGCTTTCGCTTTATTGACGCCCATGGCATTCACTTCAATATTCGTTGGACTTGAATTGCTTATTTCAAAGTTTCCTTTTGATATCAGTTCATCCATGATGATTTGGCGGGTGGCTTCATCATTTGTATCAAAACCGAATTTAAGCCATTGCGAATCATGGATTTTTTCAGGCATTTCAGCCCTATAAATATTATCGCAACTTATTGCCCAAAAATGTGTGCCATGTTTTTGGCTTAATTCCCACATCCATTGTATGGACTCACTATCAACGGTATTCCTTTCCACCAGTTTTCCTTGATTATCGTAAATTTCACTTCCGTTTACCGTTATGAGGTATGAGCGGAGTTCCATTGACTTTGCGAAATCACTGCATGTCGCATAGGATCTTCCTGTGCTCAATACAACAAAAACCCCTTGATTTTCAGCTTCTTTAATCGCTCTCCGGTTTTCTTCAGAAATCGCTCCTGCGATATTCAGAAGCGTGCCATCCATGTCAAGTGCAACTAATTTAATATCTGGTTTCTTCATTCTCATTCACCCTTTCTTAATCCTTCTTTATGTATCTAAGTCCATGATAGCTTATTTTGCTTACGTAAGGAAAGAACGTGAAGAATTGAACAGAGATTCCTTTGAAGGAAGGTTGTGATTTCTCCATTTTCAAATTGAGATATCAAACCTTGATGTTTTTGGATTTGAAAAAGGTCACAAAAATTTTTGTGACCTTTTTCATCAGGTTCCACTGATACTAATCAATCATATATATCCTAATCCGACACTTTATATTTTACCAGTCAATCACCTGCTACTCCCTTTCCTTTTCTTTTTCCATTTCATTCGATTCCTTTTCAATCTGACCTTCCCATTTTGGGACACCATCATTTTCATCAAATTCTATAATGACATCCGTTACACCTCTTTCCTTGAATATCTCATCAAACAGCCGGTCTTTAATGTCATCAGCCTGGGCAATTGAAATATTGGGATCAAGTTCCACTTCAAGTTCTACATGAAAGTCTTCCCCTTCTTTTAATACTGCCAGTTTCTGTATATCTCTTACATCTGGGTCATCCATTACCAAAGTTCCAATCTTTTGACGCATTTCTATATCCGCTTCCCCAAGAGCACCCGCAGCATTGTCAAGGAACACCCTTCCAACTACATAGAACATACCGAGACCAATCATGACAGAAGCGACACCTTCCGCTTGAATGAAGGGCGTGAAGTTTGCCAATAAAATGGCAATTATCGCAAGCACCCCACCCCCAGTTGCCACCATATCTTCCATGAATACTAATTTCGTAGCTGGTTTTGCCCGTTTTAAACCATTAAAACTCTTAAAGATGACGGCTGCTCCTTTTGCTTCAATTCCGGTCTCATGCAACACTTCTTTCATAGCTTTAAATAAAACATATGATTCCAACACAACCGCTAAGGAAAGGATGGACAAATTAATAATGATTCCAGTTGATTCTACAGGGTGGAATATGTGATGAAACCCTTCTTTAATCGTTTCATAAGACATGATCCCTACAACCAATACCGCACCTAATAATACGAGGTTTACTAAACGCCCAAAGCCATCGGGGAATCTATCAGTTGGTGACTTTTTACTTAGTGCTGAACCAATGAAGACGAAAAACTGATTCGCAGCATCACCCAAAGTATGTAATGTTTCAGCAAACATAGCTACATTCCCTGTCATGAAATAAGCAATCCCCTTAAGTACAGCGACGATACTATTCACACAGGCAGCAATGAACGCCGATTTATTACCCTGTTTTAATAACTGAAATAACTCTTTCAAATAAATGCCCCCCATCTTTTCAATTATCTTAATGTATTATCCCCAACACTGGAATATATGAAACCACAAAAGGGAAAAACCCCGAACGATACGAATGGAGAATGATCTGGCATCACTTTGGTGTTTACATGTTGTACCTACCACACACGAATATATTCCAGAACACAAAAACCTATTTGAAACTGATAATGCAATGAGATATGCATACAAAAAAGGGAGTCAGCAGCGGCTTACTCCCTTTTTTGTATAACTTCATGCATTTTAAGCGTCCATCCCCTTTTTCACTAACTTTGATGGATTATTTACTTTATATCGTATTTCTTTATTGTATTTTTTATCGACCACTTTTCCATCAAATTCGATTTCGTCCCCTTCTTCGAGCTCAGCTTTTTTTAATGTCTTGCTATATCCACACCATGCATCACCGATTGTAAGTTCGGGTTCCGTTGTCACTTTGACATTCTCCAAGAGTATGACTTCATCTTCTTCACCAGTGAAATGGTTCATTTTCGCCGTGAACTCCTTGACGGTTGCAGTGAAATGAACTTTTTCTCCAGGTAACTCCAATTTAGGTTTTGCTGTCGTCCTTTTACTTTTGGTTTTTGCCTTTTTTGGTTCTTCACTTAGCTGATCGGAAGTTTCCGTTATTGGAGCATCTATCACCTGTTCCTTTTCACTTGGTACTGCGGATGTTTCGGAAACCGGTCCACTCAACAACTCTTTTCCGAAACTGGAACTTTGCATTTCCTTTAAATAGGAAGGGTGAATGCAACTAAGCTTACCATTTTCAAATTCAACGACTACCGTGTCAAGACCGTTGCCATATTGTTCATACCCTGCTAATTTGACTTTTCCTTGAAAGCTACCGCTTTTATATAATAGTTCCCTTTTTACCGAACGGGCAGTGAATAATTTCCATTCCAATCCTTTAGCGATATAGTCTGTATCATCTAAAAAAGGGATATACTCTCCTTTTGGTGCGATATAATGAATCAAATCTTCAGCTGGAGTTTCAGCCACAGTAACCACTCCTAATCTTTTCTATAGATTATATTCTAGCAAAGGATTTCAAAGTTGCAAATGAATGAGTATCATAATCACCGTCTGCACTGAAAATCAGCCAGAAATGAAGTGATAGAAAACCGTTTATATCCAAATTTCCAACAAGTTTTTCTTCGGTATAATTACCATCCTTTTGGACCTAGCGAAAAAGGCTGCTCACTAAGAGCAGCCCTTTAATAAGAATAATCCATCTTTATGGCATATGGTTCGCCAAAAGTGGCTCAGATCAATTCTTTCCTTTCACCCTTCTTTTACCTCATCCATTGGCAAATGGGCTGCGTTGTACTTCATTTCTCCAGAACTATAATTTTTTCTCATTTTAAACATGAGGAGAAAACCAATTGCCCACCAGCCTGCAAAAATCAGCCATTCATAAGGCCAAATTAAAGCCGCTGGCATACCTGGTAAGTATAAGGCAATAAATCCTATGCTAAGAATCAACGCGATCCAGCCCACAATATTTGATTTTCCAGCACGGAAAGGTCTTACCATCTCAGGAGCATTTTTTCTCAATTGAACAAATGCGATAGCTACGAATAAATATGCCAATACAATAGCCAGTCCGCCAGCATCCACCAACCAAACTAACATAGGTCTCCCTAATAATGGACTAATCATGGATAAAGCACCTATAAACAAAACAGCATTAGTAGGCGTATTTGTTTTCGGATGTAATTTACCAAACCAAGCTGGAATCATCTTTTTTTCCGCCATTGAATAGAGAACTCGGCTGCCGCCAATGATAAATGCATTCCAGCTCGTCAAAATACCTGCAACACCACCTATAATCAAGATGGTTGCAAAAATGCTCGATCCATAGACTTTGGCCATTGCATCTGCCGTTGGTAAAACGGAAATTGCTAATATACTTTTATCTAAAGATACTCCTACCGCGTATATAATGGCAATATACCAGATAACGGCAAGACTTACTGAAAATATAAGAATTTTCCCAATTAACTTCGGCTCAACATTCATTTCTTCAGCTGTTTGAGGTATTACATCAAAACCCACAAACATGAATGGAGTCATGATCAGTACAGTTATGATTCCTACTGTGCCATCCAAAAATAGTGGTTTCGCATCTCCCAAATCACTAGTGAATCCAGCTCCAAAGATTAACATTAAACCAATGAGACCTATTACGATGGTTAAAACCATTTGGAGAATGGCTGCCGATTTCACACCAAAATAATTAATCAGTGTAACTAATATGGAACCTATTACCCCAACAAGCACCCATGTTAAATACACATCATATCCAGTAATAGAATACATGAGTCCTACCTTATAATTTGGAAATACATATTCAATGACAGTTGGCAAAGCAACCGCTTCAAAAGCAACCACAGATATATAACCTAATGCGAGGGCCCATGATGCTACAAATGCAGCTTTAGGACCGACGCCCCTTAATACATAAGATAGGGCACCTCCAGCAGCGGGCATGGCTGAAGCTAATTCTGCATAGGTCAGTCCTACAAAAGTGACCAATACTCCACCTATTAAAAATGCTATCATCGCTCCAAGTGTACCTGCTGATTCAATCCAAGTACCTGATAATACTACCCAACCCCAACCAATCATGGCCCCGAATGCCAAAAATAATATATCTACCTTAGAAAGAACTTTATTTAGACTTTTAGTTTCTTTAATGGTGATCCATCCCTTTCTTGAAAGACTGCAGAACAAAACAAAAACTTGAGAACCTTTATCAAAGAAGTAATAAAAAAACATTTGGTCGATATGTATAGAACTTATGGACATTTCACATGAAATTGCTGACTTTAAAGAATAATTGGTTATGTATCTGATTCCACCAAATTCATCTATACCTGACTCTCTTTCTCAATAAACATCCCCTCTTACTAAAAATTTGTAATCATATTTATAGTAGCAATATCCATGCCAAAAAATGTTTATTAGTTTATAAGGATTTGGATTGTTCATATCCATAGATTCGATTCATTACTGAATCGAAAAGAAAAAAAACGAATCATTTATTAATTATTCTTACTTTTTAATTCACAAACGAATCACATATTTTTTCCTAAAAAAATTAAAAATTTCTAATAATTAATGATATCTAGAAAAAAAGAAGCCTACACTCAAAGTTTAGAGAATGTAGGCATTTTCCACTTAATTTATAATGATATTTTCATAATTGGTGATTACAGCTCTTTTCGTATTTAACGATATAATTATAGATTATGTATTAAAAAATAATAGAAATAGAAGAACCTTATTATTAAAAGTAATTAGATAAGGGCATTTGTGTTTCGAATTAAGTACCATATAAGTATTTTCCAGTACTCATCCGGAACGTGTAAACGTTCGGTCGTTACACCAATCACAAGTTCAAAAAAACTTATTGCAGGTAAATGTATATATGAAAAAAATAAAAACATAATCAAACACTATTGAATTATGACAAATCTGGGAAATGGATGCTGAATGTGGTTAAATTTTCATTAGAGACACAATTCATATACCCATCATTCCTTTCAATGATCTTTTTACATACATATAATCCAATTCCCGTTCCTAACTCTTTTGTTGTGACAAAGGGCTCAAAAATTGATTCGATCAATTCACTGGCAATGGCCGGTCCATTATTGGAAATTCGAATTATTTTCTCATTCGCCTCAATTAAAGAGTCTATCTTCAAAATTCTAGGGTGTTCCTTATCCTTTAATGCATCAATGGAATTTATAAAAAGATTCAAGAACACTTGTTTCAACCCATCCTTGTTCGCTGTCATGACTAAGTTTGGATAAATATCTAATTCCACATTTACGCTGGCATCCACAATATTCGCGTATGTCAGTTCTTGTATTTCTTCAATTAACTTTAACACGGAAATTTCTTCTCGTTGTTCCTCATTAAAATCAGATTTAGAGGTGTGCAGGAATTGGGTTATCCTGAAATTCAACTGATTTAATTCATAATCAATGATATCCAAATACTTTAAGCCTGGATTCTCCCTCTTCAATAATTTATTGAACCCCATGATAGCTGTAAGCGGGTTTCGGAACTCATGTACAAAGCTTGATGATATCTGTCCCAGTACCGCTAATTTATCTTTATGGTTTTCACTGATATAAGACTTTTTTTCCTCAATCACTTCATTTGTAAGATTCGTATATCTCGTTACGGCATGATAGCTGAACGTATCAAAGTGCAAATTGATTTCATTAATGAATTTCTGCATATAATAAATGGGGATATTGGCACCAAAAACATTCCTGATTATGATATTTCGCCCTAAATTAATATTATATAGAAAGTCCCCGATGTTGATATTGGCTTCAAGGCGTTCTTTCGCAACCTGGTAAGCTAATTTAATCAACACATCTTCAAACAATGCCTCCTTAAACGTTTGGATGACCAGCGAGTACATGCCATATCCATTTTCTTTAATTCTTTCTTTGTAGGGGTCTATTTCATCGATTTTAATGGTCTTGTTCCATTCATTTAAAAACAAAGATTCATTTTCTTCCAGATATTGAATCAATACATTTTTATACTTCATATGTTCAAATGACAATTCCATACTTTTGACCACCACATCCCCTTGCGGAATTTTAGATACTATATCAATAACATCATTCTATATGAGATTTTGATTTTCTGCACTTCATAAATTATTGTTTTTGAGGTTGAAATGTAACTTGTTTTGGTAGTGCTTGCAATAACAAAGAACCACAAATCAGGCGGGAGCAGGAAATGGCAATAAAAGGGAACCACTTTATTCCCGCTTTTTATAATCCTATGAAACTCTTACTTTTGAAAGGCAATTCCGTACTTTCCCATTTTTCTATAAAGTGTATTTCGGCCGATGTCAAGTTGTTTTGCGGCGGTACTAATATTTCCATTTGTTCTTTCCAACGCTTTTCTAATAAGTTGGGTTTCATGTTCTTGAAAGTTTCTTGGTTCCCGATCGGCATCTGCCCTTTTTTCCAGTGTAGTTGAAACAGGGCAAAGTGCCCTGAGCGTGCCCCTTGTAATCGGACCATTATCAGCTAGGAATACAGCCTGGCCGAGCACGTTTTGTAATTCGCGGAAATTTCCTGGCCAAGAATATTCCAAAATGAATGATTTAGCATCGTCCGTTAGTTCGGTATTTTCATTCTTATAAGGTATTTCAGCTAAAATGTATTCTGCTAACAGTAATAAATCTTTACGACTCCTTAAATTTGGAAGTTTTAATGATAATCCACACAGTCGGAAAAACAGATCGGCACGGAATTCTCCCGCTTCCATTTCTTTTTGTAAGTCTTTGTTGGTGGCGGCAATGATCCTTACATCGATTGGAATGGAAGCATGTCCGCCGACACGCGTCACACATCGTTCCTGAAGCACGCGAAGCAGAGTCGCTTGAGCTGAAAGCGGCATGTCCCCGATTTCATCCAAAAACAGGGTTCCGCCATCAGCAGCTTCGAATTTCCCCTTATGTCCGCCGCTTTTTGCGCCAGTATAGGCACCCTTTTCATACCCGAATAACTCACTTTCCAATAAGTTTTCGGGTATTGCGCTGCAGTTGATCGCGATGAACGGTTTATCACTTCTTAAGCTAGCCCCATGAATGGATTGAGCGAACAGCTCTTTTCCCGTTCCACTTTCTCCAGTAATTAGTATGCTGATATCAAGCATTGCAGCTCTTTTAGCAATGGATATGGTTTGATTCATTTGTGGATCATTACTGATCATATCGGTAAATTGATATCGATTAGTTAAACCATTATTCAATTTTTGTTTTTTTAACCGTAGGATCACGGAGGATTGATGTTCCATGTTTTCACCAAGGGTTTGAACTGCGAATTCCTGGTCTTTTATTGAAATCCTTTTTCCTAAAACAAGTGGGTCTAATCCTGATATTATATTCGATATCGGTTTTTTCAATGTGCCAATAATATTTGACGCCGCAATATTGAGATTTGTAACTTTGCCCTCTTTATCGATGGTAATTAGAGGATCAGGGTATTGATCATATATAAAATAAAGGTTTTTCTCCCTTTTCTGAGTATGGGACAATTGGAGTGCCTGTTTGATACTATCAGCCACCCTCTGAACTAAACTAATGGAAAAAGGATGATAATTCTGTTGATGACTGCTTAAGTTCAAAACACCTAGTAGATGCCCATCAGGGTGATAAATGGGGGAAGCGGCACAAGTAAGGAAATGGTTATCCTGATGAAAGTGTTGATTGCCGTGAATCAATACAGGTTTTTTCTCTACTATGGCCGTTCCGATTGCATTTGTCCCTTTTGTTTCCTCTAGCCAATTGGCCCCTTTTCTGAGGGAAACGTTATCTGCATGCCGTATGAAGGCTGGATCGCCAACTGTTTCGATGATATATCCTTCAGGAGCAGCAAGTAATAAAATCGACTCCAGGCCATTGATCGAACTATAGACTTCTTCTAAAAGGGGGGAAGAGTGGTACAAGAGTTCTGCGTATTGATCGTGATATTCAGCCAACTCAAATTCGCCAAGCATATCTTCCTTATCCATCATGCTTGGCTGAAGACCTTTTGAATGGCACCGCTTCCAAGATTCTTGAATAAATGCCGGAATGGTTTCTTTACCTGCGTTAATATTAACAGACATTGAATAAGTCCTCCCATATGTAAAATTCAATAAACGGCAACGGTTATTTTGATTCAATTTTTCATTAAGGTCACTATAAGCACTCTTCAGTTTCAGAGCATTAAAGGTTCATCCATATAATTTAATCATAACAGAAAATTCAGATATTAACCAAAACGAAAACTGAGTTATGCCAAATATTATACTTTTTTGTTCCATTTTGGAACACATAACTGTTCCATATTGGAACAGTTATATACCTTCCTTCGCTCCACTTCAATTGATTTCATTGTTTTTTTGTTATTGGCATATGACTTGCATAATTACATGACAAGAAATTGATTCCTTTTTGATAAGGAGGGAAATAATTCCAAAAATAAGAGCCTTAGATTCCAATGACTAAAGAAATTCATGCATGCCACAGACTAGCCAAAGATAAATTGAAGACATAAACATTTTACTTAGACAACGCCATTTCCGAACAGATTTACATGATCAAACTTTACTTTGAAAAGGGGTATTATACATGGAACAAACTATTAAACTTAATCCGCGAGTGCAAGAATTCTTGAAGGGCACTAAAAAGCTTTTGATTAATGGGGAATTGGTGGAAGCTGCTTCAGGAAAAACCTTTGAGACCCTCGATCCTTCAAACGGCAAGGTTTTAGCGGTCGTGAGTGAAGCAGGTCCGGAAGATGTAGATAAAGCAGTCAAAGCAGCCCGTAAGGCTTTCGACAACGGTCCTTGGAAAAAAATGAGTGCAGCGGAACGCAGTCGCCTCATTTATAAATTAGCTGATCTTATGGAGGATCATAAAGAGGCATTGGCACAATTAGATACCCTGGATAATGGTAAGCCAATTGGCGAAACCACAAATGCAGACGTCCCACTTGCAATCGAACACTTCCGTTATTACGCTGGATGGACCACTAAAATAGTAGGTCAAACAATACCTGTTGCAGGGAATTACTTTAATTATACCCGTCATGAAGCAGTTGGAGTGGTAGGACAGATCATCCCTTGGAATTTCCCTCTACTTATGGCAGCATGGAAATTAGGTGCAGCCCTCGCAACCGGATGTACGATCGTTTTAAAACCAGCGGAGCAAACGCCGCTTTCAGCATTATATTTAGGGCAATTGGCGCTTGAAGCAGGTTTTCCTCCTGGCGTACTTAATGTGATACCTGGATTTGGTGAAACAGCAGGATCACCGCTTGTAGACCATCCTGATGTCGATAAAATTGCGTTTACAGGTTCAACCTCAGTAGGGAAAATGATCATGCGCCAAGCATCGGGTACCGTGAAAAAAATCTCGTTGGAATTAGGCGGGAAATCACCTAATATCATATTACCGGATGCAGATATGAGTAAAGCCATTCCTGGTGCTTTAATGGGCATCATGTTTAATCAAGGACAAGTTTGCTGTGCCGGTTCCCGCCTGTACATTCAGAAGAAATCCTATGATAACGTAGTAGCTGACTTAGTGTCCCACGCAAAAAATATTAAACAAGGGGCCGGTCTTGATCCATCTACCCAGATAGGGCCTTTGGTATCCAGTGAACAATTGGAAAGAGTGGGCAGTTATATCGAAAAAGGGAAATCTGAAGGAGCTGAAGTGGTTACAGGGGGCAATTACGGACAAGGAGAGGGTTATTTTGTAGCACCTACAATATTTGCTGGTGTTGAAGATGAAATGACAATCGCTAAAGAAGAAATTTTCGGTCCTGTTGTAGCTGCCATGCCTTTTGACGATTTGGACGATGTGATAAACCGTGCAAATAACTCTGAATATGGATTGGCTGCTGGTTTATGGACACAAGATGTAAAAAAAGCCCATTATGTGGCCAATGAATTAAAAGCAGGTACAGTATGGGTAAACTGCTATAATGCCTTTGATGCAGCATCTCCATTTGGCGGTTATAAACAAAGTGGAATCGGTCGGGAAATGGGCAGTTATGCATTGGATAATTATACGGAAGTTAAAAGTGTATGGATTAACTTAAACTAATAAATACGCACTTTATCAAACAGGGATCGATTGGCCCAGATAGATATAGTGATCGGAATGCAGCTGGAATTTTTAAGATTAATCATATTCTTTTCATGCATTAAGATATCATCGTTTCCTTAAATAGTTGCAAAAGGGTGTACCAAAGTCAGTACTTTGGTACACCCTTTCCTTGTTTTGGTAACTTATATCAATTCGGGCTTAGACAAAAAGATGAGACCTTTCATTTGCGAAAGGTCTCTTGGTCCCCATTATCCATTACGTTCAATTTGCATTTTATCGCTGTTTGCTTTCTCTTTTTCTATCTTTTGCTGTCTTGAAGTTCCAGCAACCAGGATTCCAATCACGACAATTGCTTCAAATCCATATTTGATGAAGGGATTGACAAAGTAGTCGTGCATGAACGGTTCAGCTACAATCATTTTAGAAGCTGTCCAGCCTAGAATTCCAGCACCAATTATTATGATGAATGGGAACCGTTCAATCAGTTTCAAGATCAAAGTACTTCCATACATCACTACTGGAATGGATACAAGTAAACCGATTACCACTAAAGTGAAATTACCATGAGAAGCTCCTGCAACCGCTAGGACATTATCCAATCCCATCAAAGCATCTGCAATAATAATGGTTTTTATGGCAGCCCACATGGAGTCTGCAGGCTTCAAATCGTGTTCTTCTTCATCGATAAGGAGCTTATAAGCGATCCATACCAGAAGTAATCCCCCTATTAAATGCAGTCCAGGCACCTTTAAGATTACGACAACCAGCAGCGTTGCAATGATCCTTATCACGATTGCCCCGACCGCTCCCCATATTATCACCTTTTTTTGCTGATCTTTTGGAAGCTTTCTTGCAGCCAATCCAATAAGGATCGCATTATCACCAGCAAGAACCAAATCTATCATAATGATCGCTAAAAGTCCTGAAATAAATTCACCTGATAAAAAATCCAATACATTTTCCTCCTTTATACAAAAATAAAGAGACCTCTGCCATAAATGGCAAAGGTCTCGCTAAGCACTAAATGAATTAGGCCAATAAAGCCGGTGGAATTCCCACGTAATGACGACTTTATTTCAGGTTATCCCTGACGCTACTCCCCTTCACGGGAATAAAGAATATGTAATTCTTTTGATATCTTTCCATTAGGAAACTACCAAGAAAATTTATCACTAATCAATTATACCAAAAATACAAATAAAATAAAGTAAAAAATAACGGAATGTTAGTGCACATTCATTGTGGAAAACATATGTTCATTTCACTTTTCTGATCTTTCAAGTGCAAACATTCACCGCTGACGGGCTATAATATAAGAGATTGGAAGGTTATTCATGAACTTTACCTAACCAACAACCGATAATTTCAGTCCATCATCCCTTCCAAATATCGACATAATTCGTTTCCTAGGTTCGTGATATCGCTCAAATCCTTCCCCCATAGATATTGATTACTTAAGGTAGCCTCTATCAATTGTCTAAGTGGGATTTCCCCCTTATCATACCGAAGCCATTGTTCCTTGAAAAATTCAATTGTCTTTATATCATCTTTAACGACGTAGACTTTACCCGCAAAGCTTTTACCAATATAACTCCCCTTCACTTCGTGAACCTTATAAAATCGGATCAAGCCTGAAAAACCTCGTACGATACAGTCAGGCAGCCTGCCACGCGCCTTATGATATTCCTCTAAGGCAGGCAGGAGACGGACCTTGAACTTCGAAATGCTATTCAGCGAAATATCGGCCAGGAGATGATGTACAAAAGGATTCTTAAATCGCTCAAGAACACTTTCCCCATATAACATCATCTCACTTTGATCAAAAGGTAATGATGGAATTATTTCCTTTTCGATGGCATTGCTCAGAAATTGGTTGAATTCCGGATGATCGAATGCCTGTTTTACTTCTTCCATTCCAGATAAAATGCCTAAAGGAGCCATCAAGGTATGAGAACCATTAAGAATCCGTACCTTCCGCATTTGATAAGGTGTTAAATCTTTTACCCAACGTACATTTAAGCCTGCTTGTTGTAAAGGAAGACGTTGTTCAATACAAGGGTCACCTTCAATAGCCCATAAATGGTAGGGTTCTGCCGTATTTAGCAGAGTATCCTTATATCCCCATTCCGTAAATAGTTTTTCCGACTCACTGGCTGGGAAACCTGTAACGATACGGTCTACAAGCGAGTTTAGGAATAGGTTGTCCCGGTCCACCCACTTCATGAATGGCTTTGGTAAATCCCAATCCCTGCAATGCTTAAGAACGCATTGCTTCAATGAATCACCATTTCTCTCTAAAAGCTCGCAAGGCAGCATGATCAGTCCTTTTTTCGCATCTCCGTTGAAATGCAGATAACGATGATACAAAAAAGCAGTCAGTTTTCCTGGAAAGGATTCAATTGGTTTTCCTTCTTCCAAAGGAATCAGCTGGTATTTGAGCCCTGCTTCAGTCGTGTTGGAAACTACAAATTCCAATTCAGGATTTTCCGATAACGCTAAAAATTCCACCCAATCTTCATATGGATCAATTACCTTCGAAAAAACGGAAATGATCTCTGAATGTTCCATTTTCTCCCCTTGGTGAAAACCACGTAACATTAATGTATACAGGCCATCTTGCCGCTTCATTTCCTCTATTTTCCCTTTTCCGGCACGGCGAGGCTGGGTAACTGCAATACTTCCCATGAAATGACCTTGTTTATTACATTCATGAATCATCCAATCAAAGAAGCCTCGAAGAAAATTCCCCTCCCCAATCTGCAATACTTTTATGGGAAAATCCATCATATGTGAATATTTGACACCTTTTGTAGCTTTACTCAGATTCTTTAGCTGACATTTATTTATGTTCATGATCAAAGAACACCTTTCTTATTGAAATATCCAATTCGGAGTGCGATTTAAGAGGTTGCCCTTATGACAGCATACGTAATGCTTAAATTTCGACGATAGCCTTGATCACTTTGGCTTCAGGAGTTAACCACCCTTCAAACTGATTGATCATTTCATCCAAATGTGTGCGGTGTGTAATATACTGGCCCATATCCAGCTTTTCATTCTTCAGCGTTTTCACGACATAATCAAAGTCATCCCTTGTTGCATTACGGCTTCCCATTAATGTAAGCTCTTTACTGTGGAATTCAGGATCATTAAAGGAAATATCCGCTTTAACTAACCCAACATAAATCAACCTTCCGCCGTGAGCAGGATATTTAAATGAATCCATCATTGACTTAGCATTACCTGTCGCATCAAATACCACGCTTGGCATATCTCCATTTGTCAATTGGGCTAATTCCTCCATTGGATTCTCCAAAACGTTCAACGTATAATCGACATTTGCCCATTGGCCAGCAAACGCAAGGCGTTCATCATTTACATCCATTGCGATCACCTTCGCACCCTGTTCTTTAGCGAATGCCATGACTCCCAAGCCAATTGGACCAGCTCCAATTACCAGTGCAAATTCCCCTATTTGAATAGCAGCGCGCCTAACTGCGTGAGCCCCTATACTTAAGGGCTCAATCATTGCGGATTGGTCAAGTGTAAGACCCTCTGTTCTCACCAAATGATTATAAGGAACCGTCATCCACTCACTCATGCCGCCTTCAGCATGTACACCCAAAACTTTCATATCCGTACAGCAGTTCGTTTTCCCACTTCTGCAAGCCAGGCATTTTCCACATTCCATATAGGGGATGATCGATACTTGATCACCTACATTCAGCCCTGATTCATTCTCCGGTATGGATTCAATATAACCGGATAATTCATGTCCAAGTATTCGAGGATAGCTAAAAAAGGGTTGATTACCACCATAGGCATGAATATCCGTACCGCAAATTCCTATTCGCCGCACACGAACCAAAGCTTCGCCTGAGTTTGGTACCGGTTTTTTCGTCTCGATCATCTTAAATTCAAAAGGTTGTTCACAAACAATACTTTTCACTGAATAACACTCCTTTTTAGTATCTTAATAGATATGTACACCTGTTAGAGAATGACGCCTTCTTTAAAGATGCTTATCTCCCTATAACCGAATTTTTCATTATTCGTTTTCTTTTTACCTGATGAAAGTTCAAGAATGTATTGGAATAAACCGTCTTTTAATTCCTCGATCTTTTGACCTTCAATCAACTGCCCTGCATTATAATCAATCCAGTGTTTTTTACGATCGGCTAAATCTGAATTCGTTGCTATTTTCACGGTTGGCACCGGTCCGCCAAATGGTGTTCCCCTTCCCGTAGTGAACAGAACGATATGTGCACCTGCTGCTGCCAAAGCCGTCACCGAAATCAAATCATTTCCAGGAGAATTGATTAAATTCAAACCATGCTTCATTACCCTTTCACCATATGGGCTAACATCCACTACAGTGGCATGGCCGCCTTTTTGCGTGCACCCAAGTGATTTTTCCTCCAGCGTACTAATGCCGCCTTCCTTGTTTCCAGGTGAAGGGTTTTCATAAATTTCCTGATCATGGCGAATGAAATACTGTTTGAAATCATTAATAAGGTCA
This sequence comes from Peribacillus sp. SIMBA_075, assembly GCF_046534585.1. Taxonomy (NCBI): domain Bacteria; kingdom Bacillati; phylum Bacillota; class Bacilli; order Caryophanales; family Bacillaceae; genus Peribacillus; species Peribacillus sp. SIMBA_075. Next base: position 16,543 of record NZ_JAWRYN010000026.1, read on the forward strand.
ACGATTTTATTGAAGGTTTCTTCATCTCTTGCCCTGTTCATCAATATCGTTTCCGCTCCAAACATCTCAGGAACCTCTGTCAATATCGTGGTCCCGCCATTTTCTACAATAAGGTCGGAAACCGCACCAACCAATGGATTAGCGGTAATGCCTGAAAAACCATCGGAACCCCCGCATTTCAGGCCTATTTTCAGCTTTGAAACCGGTACGGGCTTGCGTACGAATCCTTCGGCATATTCCACTAATTCTCCCATTAAACGTAAGCCGCTCTCTAATTCATCTTGAACCTCCTGGGCTTTTAAAAATTTTATGCGATTTGGAGGAAATTCGCCTATGACCTCATTAAATGCTTCGATTTGATTGTTCTCACATCCTAACCCTACAACTAAAACCCCTGCTGCATTTGGATGTTGAGCCAAGGCAGCCAATAGTTTCTGTGTATGTGTCAAATCATCTCCCAATTGAGAACAGCCGTATGGATGGGAAAAGTGATGAATCCCATCGATTTGTCGATCCTTAAACTGCTCATTTCCCATTTTAGCGAGAATTTCGCATGTTTTATTGATGCAACCAACCGTGTTGATGATCCAGATTTCATTCCGGATACCCACTTCCCCATTTTCACGGATATATCCTTGGAAGGTATGATCTTGACTTGGCTCTTTTGTATGTTGACTGCTAGGTTGATAGGAATAATCCAATATACCATGCAAACCGGATGCTAGATTATGGGTGTGAACCCAATCGCCAATTGAGATATCTTCTTTAGCTTTTCCGATCGAGTAGCCGAATTTGATTACGTCCTCCCCTCGTTTTATCGGTTTCACTAACATTTTATGCCCTTTAGGAATGTCATCACTTGCCTTGATATGGATCATTCCCCTGTCTTCCGTTTCAATATGGAGGCTCTGTCCTTTATGAATCTCCTCCAAGGAAATAACAACATCATCATTTGAATGCAATTGAACAAATTTATTCATTTTGTCCCCTCCTTTTCATGAGTGAAGACGTTCAAAACCAAACGCCAATCCATTCCGAAAGCCCTTTCATTTTCGCTTGAACTTTTTTAATTTTTAAATCCATTTTAATTTTAACATCAATTTTTGAAATATAAATTGCATATTTTGCTATAAATATACTCATTCTTGTTGTATTATACTTTCAGGAGATGAACGAAATGAAAAAAATTCATAATATATTAAATCATGATTTACTCTTCCCATTTTCTTTTGTCTATCAGGATACGAAAAGTCCCCAGAATGAATTGTCCGATCATATGCATGACTATTATGAAATTGTTTATGTTTATAACGGTAAGGGGACCTTTTTTATTGGTGATGTGTTTTATGATATGCAGCAAGGGGATGTATTCCTGATCCCTAATAGTACAATTCATAGGGCTTTACCCAATATGGACGACCCTGTTACCTCCACCATTATCTTTTTCAGCCCCACATTGATATATAAAGATATGGTTGATGATTCTTTTTCATATTTACATTTGTTTGACCTGACAAAAAAGAGTAAGAATTATAAAATATCATTGCCGAAAAATAAACAAGAAAAGATGGAGGAACAGCTACAACTCATCCTGCAAGAAACCACTAGCCAATCAATGGGCTCGAGGCATGCTTGTTTGCTGACTGTTCATCAAATCATACTTGATTTATACCGTACCCGGATAAATGGCAAAGTGGATATACCAGAGGGCAATAGCTATCGTTCAGAATGGATCAAAGATATTTTAATTTATATTAATGAACATATCGATGAAGCATTGACTTTGACGACACTTGCACAAAAAGCTTTGGTCAGTCCCGCTCATTTCAGCAGAGTTTTTAAGGAAACGACTGGAATTGGATTAATAGTATATTTAAATATGAAAAGAATCATCAAGGCAAAGGAACTTTTGCTGGAAACGAATCACACCATTGCCCATATTGCTGAGAGGTGTGGTTTTGAAAGCATGCCCCAATTTTTTCGCACCTTTAAAAAATACAATGAAAAAACACCTGCAACATTTCGAAAAGAAAATCGGATGCGCTAAGCATGCCTAGTAAACATGAAAAATGGAAGTGTCTTCCCTTGATATTTCCTTTGGGAGACACTTCCATTCTAACAATCTATTACACAGGCTTTACTATCGGTCTTACAAAACGGATGACTGCAAGCGATGCAACGATGGCCAATCCTCCTGCAAGCAAGAATGCAACTGTGTATGTGCCTGAGGTATCGACAATATACCCCGTTAACGTCGGTCCGATGATACCTGCTGTATTTGCCAAGAAATGCATAAAACCTCCAACAGATCCAACATTGCCAGGGTCGACAACATCGTTGACGATTGCCCAGTAAATGGCACCAGTCAAATATAGGAAGAAGACGGAAAGTGCGACAAGCGTTACCGCACTGACCGTTGTGGATACAAGTCCGGCAAAACCGATACATACCGCCGATAAGAACAAACATGTTACAAGCACGAGCTTACGCGAGAATAAAACACCTTGTTGAGCGAATTTTTTAGAGAAGAAATCCGACACGAATCCACCCAAAGCAAGTCCGATGAATCCAAAAATCCAAGGAATCACTGTAATGATGCTCATATTTTCTACACTTAGGCCGCGTGCATCTACCAAATAGCTTGGGAACCAAGTTAAGAAAAAGAAGAGAATATAATTGTAAGAAAAAAAGGCTAGAGCAGTAAATAAAACCGTTTTTTGTTTTAAATAAAAGGTGAATTTCACCTTTCCTTCCGATGTTGCCGCTACATAAGATTTCCCAGTATGTTTCTGTTCTTTTGACTCTTCTGGTTTTTCTTTAACGAACTTCCACCAGCAAATCGCCCATATCAGGCCAATCACCATAATGGCAATGAAAGAAACCCTCCATCCATATGAGATGGCAATAAATCCAACTATAGGACCTGCAATCGCGCCACCAAGCGGCGTCCCGCTATTCGTCAAACCAACGACAGATGCCCGCTGATTCGCTGGGAACCAGTTATTCACCATTTTATTGATGGTTGAAGAAAGAGGGCCTTCGCCCATCCCAAACAGTATGCGGATGATTATCATACTTGCAAAACCGACAGCAAGTACAAGTGCACCACTGAATAAAGACCAAACGATCATCGCCACGAAGAGCGTGATCTTTGCACCCCATTTATCGGACGCCATTCCTCCAAGGAAATTAAATATGGCATAACCAACTGAAAAGCTGCTAAAAATAATCCCCATCTGTGTTGCTGTTAAGGATAAATCATCTTGGATGAACGGAGCTGCAATGGACAGTGCAGATCGGTCCAGATAATTTATTACACCTGCCAAGAACAAGAAAACGATGACCATTCCTCTACCATTTGAAAACATAAAGTACCCCCCTATACGTTTCAATAAATGCAGCAGCATTTTTGGAAACGTTTCCATTTAATAACCAAGAGTAAAGCCTATATGAACTTTAACTAAATCGGTTTAGAATTCCCGTAAAAAAGCGCTTTCTTTTTCACAGGAATTCTTACATCCGGTTCTAGCAAGAATTCCTTGAAAGCAAAGTCGGTTTCAAGCGATGCACGCTTGTATCCTCTATTCCTATTTTATTGATTTGACTAAGCAGTAACTCTGCTGCCAAGTTGGCCATTTCAATGGCTGGCTGATTTACCGTTGTGATGGTCGGTGTATAGAAACTGGCATAGGACACATCATCAATCCCTATGACCGCTATGTCATCAGGTATATTGATTTCGTGCTGTTTCATATAACGCAACACTTCATTAAGTACGATATCATTTCCTGCCAAAATGGCTTGAGGCGGCTTTTCCAATTCGAAAAATTCTGAAAGTGCAACCGGAATTTCATCTGCGTTCACTGTTTTAATATATTCAGAATTGAATGGTATCCCATGTGTCGCAAGTGAATCCTTGTACCCTTGGATTCGTTCGATACGAGGACTGATATCGCGTATTATTGAAGTGGTTATGATTGCAATGGTTTTATAACCCTTTTCAATAAACCTGTCGATCGCTAACTTGGAAGCAAGGTGATTATCGAGCATGACTGTTGCAATATCCAATTCTTCGATCGTCCTATCCATGAAAACAATCGGGAAATGATCACTCTTCATACGTTGATATAAATCAAGGTTGTCCCCTGTGGGGAATATGATGATCCCATCCACTTGTTTAGCTCTTAGCATTTCAATATAATTCTTTTCCTTTTCAGGATTGTCATCTGCATTGCATACGATAATATGGAACCCTTGTTCATAAAAGTAGTTTTCTATAGCTCTAATAACCTGAGTTGAAAACGTGTGAAGGATATTGGCAACCACCACCCCAACGGTAAAAGTGGATTTTTGTTTTAAACTGCGTGCTATTATATTAGGCTGATAGTTTAACTCTTCTATTGTTTCTTCAATCTTTTTCCTGGTTTTTTCACTCATATATTCGTAACGTTTATTCAGGTATTGGGAAACTGTGCTTTTTGATACTTTCGCGTGATTGGCGACATCAGTAATTGTAATGGTTTTCATTTCATTCATCCCTGTCGTGTGATTTCGATATATAAGGAATATTCTATTATAATAAGGAAAGCTTTACAATCACCTTCTGATGCAGTAAAAAAGTCAATTTCCCATACAGTGGAACTAATTTACTTACGGTCACTTGTTTGCCTATATATAGGAGCTGAATTCACACGCCGGAGTATGCCATGAAGCCCCCATCGACTGGTACCGTAATTCCCGTGACAAAGCCCGAATAGGATTCATCAACTAGCCAAAGCAAGGTACCAAGTAAATCTTCAGGCTGCCCAAAGCGCTTCATGGGTGTTGAAGTAATGATTTTATTAGATCTTGCCGTCAGACTGCCATCTTCATTAAGCAGAAGATCCCGATTTTGCTTCGTCAAAAAGAATCCTGGAGCAATGGCATTCACCCGTAAACCTTCTTCGGCAAAATGAACAGCCATCCACATGGTAAAATTATTTATCGAAGCTTTGGCAGCGCTATATGCTGGTACTTTAGTCATTGGAGCGTAGGCGCTCATGGAAGATACATTCACGATAACAGGTGCTTCCACTTGCAATAACTCTTTCCCAAAAACCTGACTGGCCAAAAATGTACCGGTGAAATTACTGGCAAAAACCTGAGAGAATCCATTTTCATCCAAATCAAAAAAGGATTTTCCTTCTGCTTCTTCCCCATATTTCTCTGGAGCTGTAATGGCATCAGGGTGATTGCCTCCCGCACCATTTATTAATAGATCCACTCTTCCGAACGATTCTATTATTTTCCCTTTTGCATTTTCCAATGAGGTTCTATCCAAAACGTTTGCCGCGATGGAAATCGCAGTCCCCCCAGTTTGTTCAATGTGTTCGACCACTTCTTGCCCTTTTTCCGCCGTTCTGTTCAATATAGCTATCTTGACACCATGACGGGCCAATTCCACCGCCATTTTGGAACATAAGACACCGCTGCCTCCAGTGATAACTGCCACCCTGTTCGATAAGTTTTCATGAATGGGAATCATGATTTTTCACCTAATTTAGTAGCTTCATATGCATCCCATAATCCGAGCAAATACATGATTCCCAATGCTCGGTCATATAAACCGTAACCTGGGCGGCAAACTTCACCCCATATATGGCGGCCATGATCCGGTCTGACATAACCAGTATAATTTTGCTTATTCAATTCTTCCACGACGCCCTGTATATTGATCGATCCATCCTGGGTATGATGGGATGTTTCCACAAAGTCACCATTTTCATAAATCTTCACATTGCGTATATGCGAGAAAGGTGAACGGTCTGCATATTTTTTAGCCACCTGGACCATATCATTTTCAGGGTTTGCCCCCATAGATCCTGTACACAAGGTAAACGCATTCGATGGTGAATCCGAAATCGAGATCAGTTTTTCATAACTCGACTCACCGGTGATGATTCTTGGCAAGCCAAAAATGGACCATGGCGGATCATCCGGGTGTATTGCCATTTTTATACCGCAGGCCTCTGCAACAGGTAATATTTCTTTTAGGAATATTTCAAGATTCGCCCATAGCTGCTCTTCGTCTACAGTTTTGTAAGCTTCGAATAATTCAGAGATTCTATCCATCTTTTCTGGTTCCCAACCTGGTAAAGTTAAATCTGAAGCTTCCATTACAGTACGAATTAAATCTTGAGGATCTAACGTATCCACTTTCGCTTTTTCATAAAATAGGGCAGTTGAGCCATCTTCCAAAGGATGGAACATTTCCGTCCGAGTCCAATCAAAGATCGGCATGAAGTTATAACAAATGACCTTCACTCCAGCTTCCGAAAGATTCCTGATCGTCTCTTTGTATTTCTCTATATATATCATGCGGTCTTCATTACCCAATTTAATCGATTCATGGACATTTACACTTTCTACGACATCCGTGTGAAAACCAAATGATTGGATATACTCAATTTCTTCTTGAATTTCTTCTTTTTCCCATACCTCACCAACAGGTTTTTGGTGAAGTGCCCAGACAATACCTTTCACTCCAGGAATCTGTTTAATGTGCTCCAGTGTAACGGTATCATTGTCTTTCCCGTACCATCTAAATGTAATGTTCATCATGCACCTCCATTATTCCGCAATTTTTTGCATGTATTTTCGGCTTAATTCCACTGCGGCTTCATATCCGCCATTTTGATATGCTTTGTTCAAGTCACTGCCGATCCCGATTGCTACCGCGCCTGCATTCAGCCAGTCCTTCATGTTATCCAAATTGATTCCGCCGGTTGGCATGATCCTTACATTGGGCAGTGGACCATTAACCGACTTGATGAAAGAAGGTTCAAAATGATTTGCCGGAAATAACTTCAAAACATCACAACCTGCTTCCAATGATGTAGCCATTTCTCTAATTGTCATGCATCCAGGCAAATAGGGAATGCCGTATCGATTACAAAGTTCGGCTACGCCATTGACAAAATAGGGGCTGACGATAAAATTGGCGCCAGCTAAAATCGCATGCCGAGCCGTTTCAGAATCAAGTACCGAGCCTGCTCCTATTAGTGCATCCGTATTTTGCAGATCTTTGAAAGCTTCTTCAATTCCCGGTGTTGTATACGTCAATTCGATTGCCTGAATACCGCCTTCCACAGCTGCTTTAGAAAGTTGTGCCGCCTCCTTTGCATCCTGTCCCCGGATAACAGCTACAACTTTCGTTTCCGTTATTCGATGTATGATTGAATGTTTATCCATAACTCCTACCCCCTTAATTAAAAACGATGATCGCTTTTCGAACTTGTTCGGGATGATTTTCAACAAAATTAAATGCTTCCTGGATATCATCGAGCGAAAATGTATGGGTAACTAAACCTTCATGTCTGAGTTTTCCTTCATTTAAAAGTTTCACCACTTTTGGGAACTGATTGGTTTGCAATCTAGATCCTTTCACCGATACTTCCTTTTTTGTGATTGGTAGCTGGGAAACCGATGAAGGACGTTCATCAAAACCGAGTACGACAATCCGCCCCGCCGTTGACACGACATCGAAAGACAATTCGAATGTCATCGGTAAGCATACTGCATCAATGACAACGTTGGCCCCTTCGCCTTTCGTCCATTCTTCCACTCGTTTTTGAACATCTTCTTTTCCAGCATGGATGGTGATATCGGCGCCGCTTTCTTTAGCGAATTCCAAACGCTCTTCACTTAAATCCGTGATCATCACTGATGCTCCTTGAAGCTTTGCCATCTTTAATATGCAAATTCCAATAGGCCCGGCTCCCTGGATAAGCACTGTTTCCCCTTCCTCCACTTCACCTCTCCAAACGGCCTGTGCGCCGATTGTGTATGGCTCAGCCAATACTATTTCTTCCCAAGCTAAAGCGGAATCCACAACATGTAATTGTTTCTCCGGAAGGACGAACCATTCCCTCATCCCACCATCTTCATGTACCCCAAAAACGGAAAGTTTTTCACAAACATTTTGGCGGCCTTTTCGGCAGGCGTAACACTCCCCGCAGTAACTGATGGGCTCAATAACAACATGGTCCCCCACTTTTATGCCCGCGACACCTTGACCTATCTCCACAACTTCTCCCGCTACTTCATGCCCAACGACACGCGGCAGCGTAGCAAGAGGATTCGTACCATGGTAAATATGCATATCCGATCCGCAAATCCCGACTCTTTTTACTTTTACAAGGACATCCGTCGAGTTTGAAATCCGAGGTTTTTCCACTTCTTGAATGATCAGTTCATGAGCTTTCCGTACTTGAACCGCTTTCATTTCTCCACCTACTTTGTAAGAAATTCATAAACACTTGATGCTATCGTAATACCTTGTTTCAGGTTTTTTTCTTCATTGATTTGTTCAATCTCACCCGGTACATATACGCGATCGAACCCTGGAGCAGGTTCAACCTGTTGCAGCTCTTCGATCATTTGATCCATTTGCTCTAAAAATATATCAGTATCCGTAAAGAACGAAGGATTAATTACACAAAAATAATGTCCAAGCTTCCGTTTCTTATCAAGGTCGTCATACATTTTTCCAATGTGCGGGCCAAATGCCGCACCGGCCAATAATCCAGAAAACACATCTACAATTACGGATAGACCATAGCCTTTCGGGCCTCCGAAAGTGGAAAGGGAAGCGACTTTATTCGGGTCTGTGACATTAGCTCCATTTTCATCCACTCCCCATCCTTCAGGGATTTCCTTTCCTTCTTCGCGTGCCTGGAGGATTTTCCCCAGCGCAACATTGGATGTTGCCATATCAAGAATAAAGGGTTTCTTCGTTTTGGCAGGTACTCCGTAAGCGATTGGGTTGGTACCAAGAAATGATGTTTTTCCTCCGAACGGGACCACAATTTTATCGGTGTGTGACATCGCAATGCCAATCAACTTTGCATCAGCGGCTTTTTGAACAAAATAGCTTAGTGCCCCGCAATGGCTGCTATTATGAACAGTCACCATGCCCACGCCATAATCTCTAGCCATTTCGATTGCATGGTCCATGGCCACGTCACTAATCACATGCCCAAATCCATCATCTCCATCAACTACACCGGTGACGGGCCCTGTCTTTTGGAAGGAAATCTGGGCATCGGGATTTATTCCCCCTGCCAGTAAACGGTTCACATAATGCTCTGTTCGCAAGACACCATGGGAATTGACATTTCTAAGATCGGCATGAACCAATACTTCCGCGATTTTCCCGGCATTTTCTTCATTTAAACCCACTTTGGTCAGCTGTTGTATGACTAATCGTTTTGCTTCCTCGGCTTGTATCGTTACTGTTGCCATTTTTCCCCCTCATTTCTTTCAGTCATCTATCTTTCTATAACAGCCTCATTCTGTATGAAAGGCATTACTTCATCCAAATATGGTAATCCTTCATTGTCCCCTGCAACAGTGGTGACAAGAGCTCCTACACCATTTGCGAATGTCAACCTTTCTTCAATCGATAAGCCATGAAGATATCCGTAAATATAACCGGCATCATAACCATCTCCCGCACCAACAGTATCAACAGGTGTAACAGGGAAGGCTTCTTTTTCATGCCAATCATTTTTGGTATATAGTTTTGAACCATGTTTCCCGTCCTTAATGACAAGCTGATCAATATTATTCACCTTTGCGAATTCCGCCAAAGATTCTTTAGAGTCAGTTCCGATGATCAATCTTATTTCATCCAAACCTGTAAGCAACATATCAACATATGGAAAAATATCATAATATACTGATTTTGCTTCCTCGATGGACCATAGCTTTAGGCGAATATTCGGATCAAATGAAACAGGTATATTTTTTTGTTTTGCAATATCCATTACCCTCTTGGCAATATCCACATTTTTGGGATCTATAGCCAAAAATACTCCAGTAAGGTGGACTATATCAATCTCTTCAAACATCTTCTCTGTTATATCTCCCGGCTTTAAAGTTAAAATGGGAGATTGATAACGGTAATAAAATGTCTTTCCGGAACCATCTTCCCGGATTTCTTTAAAGTTAAGAGATGTTGGATATCCATTTACATAGGCAACATCACTCATGTCCACGCCTTCCCCACGAGCGAAATTATATATAACTTTACCGAATTCATCCTTGCCTAAGCGGCTTATCCATTTTGCCCTCATGCCAAGCCTTGCACAGCCAATCGCAAAATTCAGTTCAGCGCCTCCTACTTTTCGCTCAAAACGGTTAACGAATCTTAAAGGTCCTGTCTCTTCCGGATTTAGCGTAATCATGGCGTCGCCGAGCGTTAAAACACCATATTTTGATGACAATACAGTACCTCCTTCTTTCGAACAATCACAAATAAAAACAAAAATATTTGATCATATCACTTTCATTACATTTCTTAGCTAAATCGATTTAGTAATATACTAAACCGGTTTGGTAAATCATAAGGAAATTGTAAATGAAAACCCTACCAAAAACAATAGAAAAGTTTGATAATTCATAATTTTATTTTTATTTAATATTATTTTTCAGCCAAATTTATGATAAAAACACCATATTACGGTAAGTGGAAGGACTTATTCCTTCCCTCTTTTTTTAATGATTAAGAGTTTCTGATTTTCATCCATGAGCTTTCAATCAAATTTAACTCTTTGCTATTAATTTGGAGAAAGTTGTATAATATATCAATTGTTAAATAAGTATGAAAGGTTGTTTTTTGGAATGAGTTTTTTGAAAATTTACATCTTACTTACAGGAATAATGATAACATGGGGGTTAAATGTCTCAGTTATTAAAATTTTAGTTGCGAATACACAGCCCGTAACAATCACTTCTTTGAGAATTTTTACAGCTTCCCTTGTAGTCATTCTTATTCTTATCATTCTTGGACTAATACGCCTTCCAAAAAAAAGTGAACTTTTTTACGTTTTTGGAGGAGCACTTTTGAGTGTCGTTTTTCATCATTATTTTTTAGCTGAGGGATTGACGAAGACTTCTGCATCGAATGCTGGACTGATTTTGGGCATGGGGCCAATTCTGACTGTCATCTTGACCATGATATTCTTTCGTAAAAAGCCCACTTTAATCAGGCTTTTTGGCTTTATATGCGGTGCCCTAGGTGTGAGTTTTACCGTTATGGCAGGAAGTGGAGGACTTCATTCTATTAATCTGGGAGATGTGGATATTTTACTTTCCATACTTTCACAGGCATTAAGTTTCATACTTATCAATAAAGCCTCAAAAACAATGGATCCACGATTACTAACCGGCTACATGATGCTGATCGGGTCTTTTATTCTTTTTGCCATCAGCTTATGGAAGGAACCCGAGGGCTTATCTTCACTGGCAGCTGCACCAAACTCCATATGGGGAGCTTTTATTTTCTCCGCCATTTTTGCCACTGCCCTCGGGCACATGAGCTATAATTATGCCATTGGTAAGGTTGGCGCAGCCGAATCATCCATTTTTCTTAACTTAAACACCCTATTCTCTTTGTTAGGGGCAGCATTTTTCCTCAATGAAGCCATTGTGCCTGCACATTTCATTGGACTGATCTTCATTGTTTCGGGGGTATTGCTTGGCTCCGGTGCAATTGAAATATGGATTCTACAAAGGAAAAATAAACGTATATCTGCCTAGAGGTAACGGCATCACCTAGATTAAGTAACTTTTTTCTTCGTACTAGAATAAGAGCCCCTATGACACTACCATCTTAAATGGCCTAGCAGTGTCATAGGGTCTTATCTTGTCCACCCTCTCCTCCATCTACCAGATGATTATAAACCCTTTAAACATTCTTTCAGAATAATAATTGGAGATACATATCCGTTACAAAACACCCCTAAATTCACATGGACATTTCCATAGAAATATGTTCATTATGACAAGCCTTTTTGTCAGCTGTGGCCCTTTTCTTTCTTAGAAACCTCGTTGAAGACATATTGTTTACTTACTATTGGTTTTAATATATTAAAAAATATAAAAGAGACTGTCTATGGGTCACGGACAGCCTGAGATTCCAGTCATGCTTATAAAGTAAATCAATTAGCCCAGATTGCAAACAAGCCTTCTGTTACACCCAATTTGTATATATAATAAAGTCCGAATGCAAAACTTAATGCTCCCGCCAGTTTGATGAAGATTCGGTTTAAAACGATATCCTTTCCATTCAAAGCAAACGGTATGCCTAGTAAAGTTGTAAAGCACAGCATACCAATTATCGTCCCAGCGCCAAATATAATGATATAGATGGATCCTTCGCCTATACCGTTTACGGTCGACATAGTTAGAATGACCATTGCGGCACTGCCCGCGAGACCATGGACGAACCCAATTAAAGCAGACACCAAAAAAGGACGAAATCTATCTTTGTCGTTCGTGATATCATGGCGAGCTTTAAATAAACTTTTCGCCCCTAGAATAACAAGCATAATACCAACGCCGAATTCCAGCGTCATGCTTAACGACTCTGGAATTTCCCCTTTCATCCAAATGAATAGCATACCTATAAGAAACAGCGTACATGTATGCCCTATTCCCCAATACACCCCGGTTAGAGTGGACCGTGATAATTTTTTCGTTTTTCCTGCCGTGGTTGCTACTGCAATAACATGATCCGGCTCTAACGAATGCTTTATCCCCAATAGGAATCCTAATGTAAGAATCGACACCAAGCTCATTTCTCTACCACCTCCCCGAGACACTTCCATACTTCTTCATACACCCTTTTAAGAGGTATATTGTTCTGAACGGCAATTTTACGGCAATCTTCATATTCAGGTGCCTGCTGTATGGGTTGGCCTTCATGGTACCCTCTTTTTATCGTCACTTGCCCCCATTGTGTGTCTACATGTAAAAAAGATCGTTCGAGCCTGTGCACGGTAAGAGGATAGTAGCGTATACCAAGAGTCGTCGTTTCAGCAAATAATATCTTCTTGATTTTCGAAATCTGCTGCTGTGAACAGAGAAGTTGCAATAACACCCCCGGTCGATTTTTTTTCATGAAGATTGGGGTATAAAATACATCATTTGCTCCTGATTCAAACAACAAATCCATTACATGACCAAGCCATTCACCGGAAATATCATCTAGATTCACTTCCATTTTTACCATTTGTCCATCAAGATGCTCATGATCAGGTGGGCGCTTCATTGAATCTTCCCTATAATAATGCGAAGGACGTTCGGGTGATTTTCAAATGTTTTTGTCCCCGCACCATAGCCAATCGATTCGACAGTCATGGCTGGAAGCGTGCCGAATTTTTCAGCTAAAACCGTAGCGATGGCAGCACCGGTCGGCGTTGCTAATTCGGAACGAATAACGTTTGAGGCAATCGGTACCCCCTTTAATATTTCAAGTGTAGCAGGTGCAGGAACCGGGTATACACCGTGATCAATATGTATATGTCCAGATCCCGTTGGAATGGCTGATGACTGAACTGATTCAATACCTAGCTGATCGATTAAAATTGCAGCCCCGATTATATCTATTATTGAATCTACAGCTCCTACCTCATGAAAGTGAACTTTATCAAGCGGAAGCCCGTGTATGTGCCCTTCCGCTTCACCAATCTTCTTAAATATGGCGAGTGACATGTTTGTTACCGATTCATTTAGGTTTGCCTCATTGATGGCTTCTACAATTTGTTTGTAGGTGCGGCTACCATGATGATTGTGAGGTGCATGGCTATGGTTGGGTTCTGTTTCATGACTGTGGCTGTGTTCATGTCCATGAGTGTGGCTGTGTTCATGTGGTTGCTCTGATTTACTGGTAAGAATGACATCAAATTTAGTACTCGTAATGCCATTTTTGACGACTTTCCCCCATGACAGATTATATTCTTCATCTATATTCAGCTTTTTTAACTCTTCTTCCATTTGTAAAGGGTCTGCACCTGCATCAATCAACGCACCAATAACCATATCTCCGCTTATGCCGGAAAAGCAGTCAAAATATAATGTCCTCATCATCATTGATCTCCTTTTTATGTACAAGTTTGTATATAATCGCTGCATTGTAGGCTGCACCAAATCCATTATCGATGTTCACCACACTTACACCCGATGCGCATGTATTAAGCATTGATAAAAGTGCAGATAAACCGTTAAAATTGGCACCGTAACCGATACTTGTCGGAACAGCAATAATTGGATTCGCAACAAGGCCTCCTAACACACTTGGGAGTGCCCCTTCCATCCCCGCTACACAAACTGATACGGTAGCCCCTCGTATCTCGTCTATATTATCAAGGAGGCGGTGCAGCCCAGCAACCCCAACATCGTATATACGCCTGACTGGAATACCTAGTGTTTCGGCCGTCACGGCAGCTTCTTCAGCAACGGACAAATCTGATGTCCCGGCGCACACAATTGCAATATATGAACCTACGGATTTGGGCTTTTCTTTAACCCAAGCAAGTGTCCGTGCCATATCGTTATACTCAAATTCACTGCATTCTTTTTGTACAAATACTGCTTTTTCCCGGGAAATTCGAGTCACAAGCACAGAATCATTCCTTGTCCGCAGTGATTGTACAATCGCTAAAATTTGCTCAGCTGTTTTCCCTTCTCCAAACACAATTTCGGGAAAGCCTTGTCTCCTTTTACGATGATGATCAATTTTTACAAACCCTAAATTTTCATATGATGCAAGTTTTTCCTTTGCTTCAACTGCTGTCAATGAACCATTTTGAACCTGCTCTAAAATATCATCAATCATAACTTTTCTTCCTTTTTAAGTCCTATATTCATACTTCCGCTTGTATAGCCCGTGAGATCCATTGATACATACTTATAACCAAATTGCTTCAGTCGTTTCGTGATCGCCACATGGTATTGGAGAACTCGCGGCATATCAACGGGTTCAACTTCAATTCGGGCAGTATCCTCATGCGTCCTGACTCTTACCTGATGAATATCCAATGATTTTAAGTAAGCTTCTGATTTATCCACTTTCATCAATTTTTCCTTCGTAATGATATCGCCATATGCAATGCGTGAAGATAGGCAAGCGAATGATGGTTTATCCCAGGTTGGCAAACCGGCTTGCTTGGACAATTCTCTTATTTCTTCTTTGAATAAACCGGCTTCTAGAAGAGGTCCCCTGATTCCTTTTTCTTTAGCTGCTTTCATGCCTGGACGAAATTCGTTAGCATCATCAGCGATGACTCCATAAATTATATTATTAAATTCATATACTTCAAGAATAGGAAGCAGTTGGTCAAATAAACTACTTTTACAAAAGTAACAGCGATTCTGATTATTTTCTGAATAACCAGGAATGGCCAACTCCGATGTCTGAATGACTCGATGGTTGGCACCAATCCATTTTGATAGCATAATGGCTTCTTTCAACTCACTCGACGGATAGGTTTCCGAATCTGCTGTAATGGCTAACACATTATCATATCCCAAAGTATCAATAGCAACATTTAGCAAAAAAGTGCTGTCCACCCCTCCTGAAAAAGCGACCACAACCGACTCCATTTTTTGGAGAATCCCCTGCAGATTTCTATACTTTTCTAGTAACATAGCATTTTTCCCCTTTCTGGTTTGTCTGAATTTATCTACTGTCCACCCTTGATGGACTACTAAAAGATTGAAAGAGATACATCAAATTGGTAAGAAAGGAGGAAATAAACACAGTCATACTTTCATTCCCAGCGCCTATTGGACCGAAATTCATATAAGCGGCGGATTGCTTTAGCCTTTTTGTACGATAGCTGAAAAATTTTTTGCCATTCCTGTCAGCCTGGTGTAATCTTCACCTGTAATCAATTTCGTAGGATTGATCAAGGAACCACCAAGTCCCGCCGCGATGGCCCCTGCCTTAAAAAAAGATGCAAGGTTGTCAAGGTTTACACCGCCAGTTGGCATAAGGGGAATGTGAGGAAGCGGTCCTCTAAGATTTTTAAAGTAGCTAACACCCAGTGTATCTGCCGGGAAAACTTTGATAATGTCAGCTCCATGCTCATAAGCTGTCAATATTTCGGTTGGTGTAAGCGCACCAGGGATACTAATAACGCCATAGCGCTTCGCCATTTTAATCGTTTTGACATTGACGGTTGGAGAAAAGATGAATTCTGCCCCTGCCATGATGACCGTACGGGCCGTTTCAGGATCCAATACTGTACCGGCACCCGCTATGATATCATCACCGAACTCCTCTTTCACTCTTTCAATTAAATGGCACACTTTGGGAGTTTCCACTGTTATTTCTAGCGTTCGGATGCCGCCCTCTTTCAGGGCCCGGGCGATTGGTATAATTTGATCTGGGCGTGCACCGCGAATGACGGCGACCAGCTTCCCCTGTTTAAGCTCTTCAAGTTTAGTCATTTTTTCCACCTTTCTACCTCGTCACATCATCAGAGCCGCCACTCATGAACAAAGCGAGGTCGGCCCGGACCGGCAAACCCTCAACATCGCCATTTACCATCGTTGCCATTGCTCCCATGGCATTTCCACGCCTTGCAGCTTCATCTAGCGGCAGTCCATCAAGCAGGCCGGAAAGTACACCGGATGCAAAAGCATCACCAGCCCCGATTGGATCCACGACCCGTTCCACATAGAATCCAGGAACGTATGTTTTCGGTACAGACGGGGCTGAAATTAAACAGCCCTCTTTGCCCAATTTAAGTAAAACGGTTTCGACACCGAGTTCATGAAAATGATCGGCAAACATCTCCGGTGTATAGGAGCCGAATAAAAATTCGGCTTCGGCCACCCCAGGCATGACGATATCACTTTTCGAGGCGTACTTTGTTATGATGTGTCGTGCTTCATTTTCATCAGGCCAAATTTTCAAGCGAATATTCGGATCGAAGACGATTTTTGTTCCGTTTTCTTTAGCAATGCGGATCGCTTTATCCAAGAGCGACTGACACGAATTCCCTAGTGCAGGGGTAATTCCGGTAATATGGAGATAAGCTGCGTCTTGGATGGCAAGATCAGTTAGTAAATCCGCCGTCATTTTGCTAGCTGCCGAATCTTTCCGGTAATAATAAACTCTAGTATCATTCAGCCTTCTGAATTCTTTAAAAAAGACTCCGGTAGGCGCAACAGGGTCTCTTGTTACATAAGAGACATCAACGCCTTCTCCGCGAATGAACGATTGCATGGCATCGCCAAATTCATCCTCTCCGAGACGGCTTATCCAGCGTGACCTATGACCGAGTCGGCTTAACCCGATCGCGACATTGGATTCCGCTCCGCCAAACTTCATTGAAAAAGATCGGGCGTGGCGAAGTGGACCTTCTTCATTCGGGGTAAACACTGTCATTGTTTCTCCGATGGATACAACATCCATGTCATCACCTTCTTTCTGTCATGCTATTACGTGATTAGAAAGCGTACCGATCTTCTCAATGCTGATGTTCATCCGGTCACCGTTTTTCAACCAGATTTCCGGATTCCTTCCCATTCCAACGCCTGGTGGCGTGCCAGTTGCAATCAAATCACCTGGCATTAGTGTCATGGACTGTGATAAAAATGAGATGATTTTCGGAACCGTAAAAATTAGGTTGCTTGTATTTGAATCCTGCATAATTTCACCGTTTAATTCAAGCGAAATCGCTAGATTGTGGGGGTCACCCACTTCATCTTGTGTCACGATAACAGGACCAAATGGAGCAAATGTGTCCGCCGTTTTGCCTCTCGACCACTGGCCATCCTGAAATTGCAAGTCTCGGGCGCTAATATCATTCATAATTGTATAGCCAAAGATGTAGTCATTTGCCTCTTCTTCTGATACATGTTTCGCTTCTCTTCCAATGACAAACGCAAGCTCTGCTTCAAAGTCGACCGCGGTTGAATTAATTGGAATTTCAATCGCATCATTATGGCCGGCAATGGCATTTGCATATTTTGAAAAAATGACCGGTGATTCAGGAGGCTCCATCCCCGTTTCCTTGCAATGATCAAAATAGTTAAGTCCTACGCAAATGATTTTATCCGGCTTTGCGATTGGCGGCAGGATTTTTACTTCTGACAGATTGAATATTGCATCGTCATTAACCCGTTGCTCAATTAACTGTTCAGCACGTGTACTTAACTCGCTGCTTCGTTCTATGAATTTTTTCATGCAAGCTGGAAATTCTTCTGGACCGAGAGCCGTTAAACTAATAATTTGATCATTTTTAACAAGACCGATGTGTTGTTCGTTTTGTACGGAAAAAGCCGCTATTTTCATATTTTTCCCCTTTCCTAAGTCAAAGCGTATGGTGTTAATTCTCCGTTTAGCACCTGAACGATATTTCTCGCTGCCTTTTGACGAAGTTCAACCATTGCTTCCTCTGAATACCAGGCGCTGTGCGGTGTAATGATGACATTGTCCATTGTTAGCAGCGGGCTATCGGTGCTGACCGGCTCATTCTCTGTCACATCAAGTGCTGCACCTGCAATTACCCCTTTTTCAAGTGCATCAGAAAGTGCTTTTTCATCGATTATCGGTCCACGTGCCGTGTTAATGATAACCGCATTTCTCTTCATTTGTTTAAGGCGCTCCTCATTGATCAGATGGTATGTATCATCAATTAAGGGCACATGGATCGACAAATAATCGGCTTCTGCTATAATTTCGTCGAGATCCATTTTTTGAACCCCTACCGCAGCCATGGCTGCTGCCGAAACGAAAGGATCGTAAGCAGCAGTTTTAAAGCCGAGCGGTTTCACCTTTTCAATGAAACGGCGCGGAATCCGGCCAAATCCCAGAACCCCAACAGTTTGCTCATTAAAGCGATGAATCGGGACACACACCTTAAAGTCCCAGTTACCCTTTTTCACTTCCTTGTTTAACAGTGTTACTTTACGCGCCGAAGAAAGTAAAAGTGCCAATGCATGATTCGATACTTCTTCCATGCCATAATCTGGTACATTGGCGACAGTAATCCCCTTTTCCTTAGCCGCATTGAGATCAATTGTATTGACGCCAACACCGTAACGGGAAATGATTTTCGTATTTTCAAGCGATTCAATAACTCGGCGTGAGATAGGAGCATATTGATTTAAAATTGCATCCACTTCTTTTGCCTGCTCCATTACTTCTTCTTCAGTTTTGCATTGCGCTTTGATGAATTCGATTTCAAGACCGCTTTCTTGAAAAATCTCTTCTTCATATTTCAAATGTTCAAATTCGTAATCCGTTAATAATATTTTATAGGACATTTGTGCTCAACTCCTTTTTAGTAACAAATACGTAAATATCAGAGGGGATCCCTCACGTTAATATCACTATTTCGCTGCTGCCTTTTCAATTTTCGCAATTCCGAGTCCTTTTGCACCGAGTTTCGATGTTTTTGCTTCTGGATAGTATCGTTCGATCATTTGAATACCAATTGCGGAACGGCGTACACGTTCCTTTGTGAGTGAGATGTTCGTACTTTCCCATTGTTTCCCTGAGGGGTATACATCTGGGTGATTACGAAGACCGAATTTGATGTAAACAGGCGCCAATACACGGATTATTTCCGGTATTTCATAATAGCGAAGAAAGCCTCCGAAGGTATCCGGAACTTCAACGTATAAATCAATTGGAATGTCTATTGATTGTCGGATCGCTGCAAGTTTAGACAGCGTTAATGCAGGTGGCACGTTGTAGGTATCCGCACCGATGTCTTCCATTAATTTGACGGATACTGGATTGGCTGAACCCATTTGAACCGATACTTTAACAACAAAGTCTTCCGGAAGCTGTCCGTATTTTTTCATTTCTTTCGTTAAAAGAAGGAGTCCTTCATCCGCAACTAACGCACCGCGAAGACCTAGTGCAGCCCCTCTTTTCAGGTCTTCCATGGCATAAACAAGCTGATCGGAGCCCTCATGGCGGATTCCCTGAGATTTGCCTCCTGGCGTAAGCGGTCCAGCACTGACATCCCATGAACCCCTGGGACCGACAAACAAACTCAGTTCCATGCCTCGCTCTGCTGTCATTTTACACATTTCTATAATTTCTTCATCCGTTTGAAGCATGATACCGCTGCCTTGCGATATTCGGTGAATAGTCAGACCGAGTCGGTCAATTTCTTTCAATGTTTCTTTTAGTGCTATTGGACCTTCTACGCTTGGGAGTTCAATGCGGTATTGAGCACCGTCTGGAAATGTTTTCGTTGATGTAGGAAGTTCTTTAAGATCAGTTGATGGGTAGCCTAATTGTTCAAGCAAGTCTCGTGATTCTTTCATTTTTGGACGCCTTCTTTCATATTTATATTTTTTAAAAGAGCAGCTACTTTGTCACTCAAATCAGCAGGGTATACGTCGCATGGTGCACGGTGTCCAGCCGCAACGTCAAACCAGCGCTGATGAACTGCTTCTTTCATGGCAGTAAAAAATGTCGGACCGTAATTGTACACATCCATCAGTTTTGAAATCACTTGATGCTTTTTCTGTGCTTCAGCAAGGTCACCTTTATGATACGATTGATATAAATCAACGGAAATTTCCGGCGCAAAGACAGCGCTTCCATTAATGCTTCCCGCTGCACCAATCATTTGAGCCGGAAGCAAGTGCTCGTCAAAAGCAGAGAAGACGCGAAAATCACTGCGAACTTTCTTCACTTCCGCCAGCACTTGACGAAGATGCCCGAAATCACTAACCGTCTCTTTAATACCTGTAATGTTTGAATGATCTTCAGCTAATTTTTTAATCAATTCGATTGATAAATTTTGACCTGTCAGGAGCGGTATATTATAAATGAAAACCTGCAGATTAGTATGATTCGCTACACTGGAAAAATGTCGGTATAACTGCTCGTCAGACAGCTTCCAGTAATATGGGTTGACTACTAGAACGCCGTCGGCTCCATGCTCTTCTGCATAAGAAGTCAGTTCTTGCACCTCTTTTAATGCGGTATGCCCGACCCCGACCATAACAGGCACTCGGTTGTTAATATGCTTTATCATTTCGCGTACATATAATTTTCTTTCTTCTGTTGTAAGCGATGAGAACTCACCTGAACTTCCCATCAATAAAATACCGTCTATATTCCGTGAGATTAATAGGTCGATATAGCTTCTGTTCAGCGCCATATCTAAGTTCCCCGTTTCATCAAATAAGGTGACTACCGGTGGAATGATGCCATGAAAGTCCATTGTTTTTCCTCCTTTTATTACCATTCAGCGATGCTCCCGTCTTCATTACGCCAAATGGGGTTTTTCCAATCATGACCAGTTTCTGCTGCCAGCTTCACTTTTTCCTCATCGATTTCCACCCCAAGACCCGGTTTATCCGGAATGTTCACATAACCATTTTCATAGTCGAATAATTCTGGATTTTTCATATAATCGAGAATGTCCATGCCATCGTTGTAATGAATACCAAGGCTTTGCTCTTGAATAATGAAATTCGGTGTCGTTGCGTCCAAATGAATTGATGAAGCGAGAGTCATCGGACCGAGCGGGCAGTGCGGAGCGATCGCTACATCATAGGCTTCTGCCATCGCGGCAATTTTTTTCCCTTCTAAAATACCACCTGTGTGGGATAGATCCGGCTGAATAATATCGACATAGCCATCTTGAAGAAGCTGCTTAAAGCCCCAGCGTGTATACATCCTTTCACCCGTTGCAATCGGGCACGTAGTATGCCAGGCAATCTCACGAAGTGCTTCATTATTTTCCGGTAGCACTGGCTCTTCAATGAACATTGGATGGTATGGTTCAAGTTCTTTTACAATCGCCTTTGCCATCGTTTTATGAATCCTTCCATGAAAATCCACCCCAATGCCAAAGTCTTTGCCAACCGCTTCCCTAATTGAAGCAACGCGTTCGATGACCGCCTCTACTTTCGAAAAGCTATCTATGTAATTCATTTCTTCTGATGCGTTCATTTTGACAGCAAGGAAGCCCTCTTTCTGTTTTTCGATTGCAGCTGCCACAACATCCACTGGTCGATCTCCTCCGACCCATGAGTACACTTTAACTTTTTGGCGAGCTTTACCGCCGAGCATTTGGTATACAGGAATATTGAAGTATTTTCCTTTTATATCCCATAGTGCCTGCTCAATGCCAGAAATGGCACTCATTAAAATTGGCCCCCCACGGTAAAATCCACCTCGATAAAGTGTTTGCCAGATGTCTTCAATGTCGTTCGGATTTCTCCCGATCAAATAATCGGTCAATTCGTTAACTGCTGCTTTAACCGTTTCAGCACGCCCTTCCACGACAGGCTCTCCCCAGCCGGAAATGCCTTCATCCGTATCGATTTTTAAAAACAGCCAGCGGGGTGGAACTTTGTATAAAGAAATTTTTATGATTTTCATCAAGCACCTCGCATTGTTTTTTTTGGAAGAAAGAGAGAGTTTCAAACATGGAAACCTCTCTTACTCTTATTAAGAACCTTTAATAAAAACCGTTTTTATGGCTGTATAAAATTCTTTCGCCGCTTCACCTTGCTCTCGCGAACCCGTGCTCGATGCTTTCATGCCTCCGAATGGGGCTTGCAACTCTACGCCCGCACTTTCTGCGTTAATACGGACAAGCCCTACCTCAATTTCATCGATGAATTCCAGAATCGAGCTAATATTTGATGTGAAGATTGAAGCACTCAATCCGTATTTCGTATTATTTGCCATGTCTATCGCTTCGACTAGATCGCTAGCTTTCATAAGCGCGATAACTGGTCCAAAAATTTCTGCCTGCGCAATCACCATATCCGTCGTCACTTCTTCAAAAATCGCTGGTGTAATGAAAAAGCCTCCATCATAGTCTCCGCCAGTTAATATCTCCCCGCCATGTATAAGTTTTGCGCCCTCCTGCTTGCCTTTTTCAATGTACTCTTTCACCGTATTGAACTGGCTTTCGCTTGCACAGGGACCCATCCAAATTCCCTCTTGAAGGCCGTTGCCAACCGTTATTTTCGCAGCTGCTTCAACTAGTTTTTGTTTAAATACATCATAGACCGATGATTCAACAACAACACGGCTAGAAGCTGTGCATTTTTGGCCGGAGGAACGAAATCCACCGTTGATGACCGCCTCGACTGCTTGTTCGATGTTTGCATCTTTCGTCACGATGACTGGATTCTTGCCTCCCATTTCAAGCTGATATTTTATGCCGCGGGCGGAAGCTGATTTTGCGACGCTCTGACCGACACTTTCAGAACCGGTAAATGTGATTGCATTTAAAAGCGGATGATTGATGAGCCCCTGGCCAATAATTGATCCTTTACCGGTAATAAAATTCACAACACCCTCAGGGAAGCCTGCTTTGGTAAAGCATTCCATGACTTTCGCTGCTGTAACGGCCCCTTCCGTAGCGGGTTTCCATACGATTGTATTGCCATATACAAGAGCTGGAGCCATTTTCCAGATAGGAATTGCAACCGGGAAGTTCCATGGTGTGATTATCCCGACAACACCAAGTGGGGAGCGTTTTGTAAACATGAGGGCATCTTTATCGGATGACGGTATAACATCGCCGTCTTTCCGCATCCCTTCACCAGCATAGTAACGGAGGATCGCAACACCTCGTGCCGTTTCCCCTTTTGCTTCAGGTAACGTTTTACCCATTTCGCGAGTCATGGTTTCGGCAATTTCATCTAGATTTTCTTCCAATATATTGGCCGTTTTGAAAAGGATTTGCCCACGTGCAGACTGCCCGAGCCTGCGCCAATCCCTCTTTGCCTCATGCGCAGAAGCTGCAGCCTTGTTTAAGTCATCTCCGGTTGAGCTTTGAACGTAGCCAACCGGTTCTTTGTCCGCAGGATTAATGCTTTCGATTGTATTTCCAGAAGATGCATCCACCCACTCATTATTAATGAAGTTTTTATATGTCTTCGTTGCAAATGTAGTTGATATCATAAACTTTAGCCCCTTTTTCGTTTTAGAATGTCGGTCCAATTCTCCAAATACCAAAGTCATGCTGCTTTAAGATTTCCGCTTTTGTTAGTTTTCCGTTTGAAACATGTTGGATTTCTTCCATGATGCGACTTCCCACCTCATCAACGGTTTCTAAACCATCAACAATCGTACCTGCATTTAAATCCATATTTTCATTCATCCTGTCAAACATTGGTGTATTAGTTGAGATTTTTATGACAGGTGTTATAGGAGAACCTGTTGGCGTCCCTCTTCCACTTGTAAAGAGGACGATTTGGGCCCCGCCTGCGACCATACCCGTCAATTGCTCAATGTCGTGGCCAGGCGTATCCATCCATACGAGCCCTTTTTTTGTGGGCACCTGGGCATAATCAATGACTTCTTCCAGCCTGGTTGTGCCTGATTTTGTCGCTGCCCCCAGTGATTTTTCTTCGATTGAGCTGAGACCTCCCTCAATGTTTCCCGGACTCGGATTTCCGGTGCGGATGTCTACGCCCATTTGAATCGAGCGGTCTTCCATCATTTTAATAACCGCATAAGCTTTTTTGGCTACCTGGTCGTTTGCAGCCCGGTTAGCGATCAAATGCTCTGCACCGATAAGTTCAGTCGTTTCCGCTAATATTGCGGTTCCCCCCTGTTGAACAACCAAATCGCTTGTACGTCCGACTGCCGGGTTAGCCGATAAGCCGGAGCATGCATCAGACCCACCGCATTCTGTGCCGACAATCAGCTCGCTAAAATCACATAATTCCCGTTGCACCATTGAGGCATCCTGGACCATTTTGACCGCAATTTTAGCTACTTCGGCGATGGTTTGAAGAGTGCCGGCATGTTCCTGAATCGATACAGTTTCCACTGGTTTACCGCATTTAGCAATTTCATCTCCAATACGGTGCGCCTGATGTGTTTCACAGCCAAGGCCGAGTACTATGACACCATATACATTTGGATTCATCCCCATTCCCGCATAGGTTCTGGCTGTTTGATCAAAATCAGAGCCCACTTGCGCACAGCCATGCTGATGAATGAATGTGACGGTTCCGCTCACCAATTCTGTGACGCGCTGTGCAGTTTGGGTTGCGCATGTTATCGTTGGCAAAATCAGTACATGATTCCGGACTCCGACGCGGCCATCCTGACGGCGGTAGCCCCAAAACTGCATTTTTTCATTCAGCAATTTTGTCACCCCTTCCTCTTTTACCTTCTAAATTGTGTACATGAACATGTGCACCAGCGGGAATAAAAGCTGAGGCTGCCCCAATGACTTCCCCATATTTAAATATATCTGCTCCTTGTTCGATGGCTTTGACTGCGAACTTATGTCCAAAACGAATCGGTTCAAGAATGGGTACGACAAGTTCTTCAAGGTCTGTCTTCACAACTACCGATGTGTTTGCAGGGATTTCGGATAAAGCGACAGCTACACTATCTTTCGTACTTAAGTAAAGTGTTTTGTACTCGCCCATTTTGTCACCCCTTAAATTGTTTGAACTGCTTTACTTTGGATAACCGGGTTGTTTAATACGCCAATCCCTGGTATTTCGATTTCGATTCGGTCATCGCCTTTCAATGTAAATTCATTTGGCGGAACCACGCATGTACCTGTAAGTAACACTGATCCGTCAAAAATAGTGTTATCTAAGACTAAATAGTCGACAAGCTCTTCCAATTTTCGTTTCAGTTGGTTTACTTTCGCTTCACCTTCAAATACTTTTTCTTCATTTCGATAAATACGGCACATGATTTTAAGCTCATATGGATCCGGAACAGCCTCTTTTAACAAGATGGCCGGTCCAATGGAGCAAGAGTTTTTCCATACTTTTGCCTGTGGAAGATAAAGCGGATTTTCACCTTCAATATCACGGCAGCTCATGTCATTACCTGCGATATATCCGAGTACCGCTCCCTCTTTATCGATGACAAGACCAAGCTCCGGCTCCGGGATTTGCCATTTTGAATCAGAACGCAAGTATACCGGATCATTCGGGCCCACGGTTCTTGCTGCAGTCGATTTAAAGAAAATCTCAGGACGCACAGCATCATAAACTTTGTCATAGAAAGTTTGGCGGTCCAGCTTTCCTTGTGTTGCTTCGTAGTTACGTGCTTCCTTGCTTTTCTTATACGTAACGCCAGATGCCCATACTTCCGGTGCATCGATAGGCGTTGTTAATTGAAGACCTTGCAATGGCCGCTTTTCCCCTTCGGCTACAATTTGTTTTACAATGTCAAACGCCGTTTTGTTATCATGGCGTGCCGCTGTAATCAACGACATAAAATCCGTAAAGGGAAGGTCCACCACATTGTTTTCGTTTGTCACGGCAGCAAGTTGTTTCTTATTTTCCTTTACATAGCGAATAATTCTCATTTTCTAGTTCCTCCTACATGGCAGGCCTCATTTATATTTTTTGATATTCATAACCGAGCTCCTGCGAAATTTTACTGCTGCATTCCTTTAAGAGACGTACATAATACTCATGTGTTTCTTCATTTACTTTCGAAGCAGGCATCGATACACTCATTGCAGCGATTACCTTTCCTGAATAATCTTTTATCGGTACAGCAAGACAGTAAATGCCCGGTTCGTTTTCTTCATTATCCATTGAATAGCCATTAATGCGTACTTTTTCGATTTCCGCTAAAAACTGCTCCTTGGATCGAATCGATCTTTCGGTCGGACCCGTATAATCATAGCCGGCCAAGAGCAAATCCAGTTCACTATCCGTTTTGGTTGCAACAAGAGATTTGCCAACAGCACTCGTATGAATCGGAACTCGCCGGCCAATACGGGAATAGAGGACCGTTACCCCTGTGCCCTCCACTTTATCGACATAGACACCTTCCTGACCGTCTAATATGACAAGGTGCAGCGTTAAATTCGTTGTTGCTGACAGCCATTCAAGATGTTTTCTTGCTACGTTGCGCAAATCGAGATGGGTCACAACAACGTTTCCCCTCTCCAAAAGCTTTAACCCTAGCGAGTATTTTCCATTTTCTTCGCCTTGTGAAATATAGTTATGCTCCTGTAAGGTTTTTAATAGTGAATGAACCGTACTTTTATGTAAATTCATTCGCTTGCTTATCTCTGTGATAGTTAGTGCGCGCTCACGCTCATCAAATAAATCCAATATTTTCAAGGCACGCTCCACCGATTGGATGATAGGCATCGTTCCTCACTCCTTTTATTCTGTCTACCTTTATATTATCGGATTTATGACGAGCATTCCTCACTTTATTTCTACTTTTTTTCCTTGAAGTAAAATATCCCGTTCATAATCGAGTACCGCATCCTCAATTACAGCGATAGGGACAACACCATTTGCTGCATCTGTATGTCCAAACATCCGGTTGCTGGCCGCAACCATTTTTTGTCTAACTTTCATCCGCTGCTTGCGTTCAGCTGCCAATGATTGTCTTTCTTCTTTAAAATGATCCTCAAATTCATGAACAACCTTTCCTGAATGAAGTTGAGTAGCATTCACAAAATCAATCCGGCGATGACGAAGCTGAAGGTGAATTACATCCCCTGATTTAAGTAAACCAATGCCGCCGCCCTCATACGATTCCGGTGTCATATGTCCTATAGCAGCACCATATGTGACTCCTGAATAGCGGCCGTCACTAATGATTGTAGCGATTTTTTTCATAACACGATTTGCATTGATGTGTTGCATTGGTGTAAACATTTCCGGCATTCCGAATGCTACTGGCCCCTGCCCTGAGATAATGACCGCAATTTTCAATGTGCCTTCTTCAACCATCCTGTCAAATAACTCCCCATATGTAGCAGTTTTTAGAAGAGACCATTCCGGCTCATTGTTGTATTTAAGAGATTCTAGCAATAGCTTATGTTCGAAAAGCCTTTGCTCTTTTATTTTTGAAAGCAGATTTGAATCGAGCAGGCTTTTATTTGCATCATCTTCATTTTCGTAATAAAGGACAAATGCAAGCTTATCATCGAAATGGTCAAGCTGTGGTGTCGGCATTCCGCTGATTTTTACAACGGCGCTTTCAAAGAAGTTTCCTTTTAAAACATCAACACCGCTGAATCCACGGCGTGGATTGGATAAAATAACCTGATTTTTCTTTACATTAACCGCTTTTAGGCTACTTGTAATCGCAAGGCGTTCTTTCCAGGTTTTTGCTGCGACGGTCGGCGCATCCTGATCCATTGGTACACCATTCCCGATAAGTTCATAAAAAAGTGTTTCCATTCCTCTGCTTGTCCCGCTGCAACACTGCATCGCAAGTGAATAAATGTCCCTTCCTTCTGTCAAACTGTAATCAAATAAGTCAGGAATTGGATGTGAATGATGAATGCGGTCAAGGTCCCATAAGCTGAATTTGAATCCTGCATAAAGCATGCCTGCGACAATATGCATCATTAAGTTAGTAGAACCGCCCGAAGCGCTGTGAATACGGATTGCATTTTTTATGTTCGCAGCGACAATGTTGGCCACACCATAGCGCTCTTCGTTTATCATGCCGGCGAAGCTATCAAGCACCCAGTTAATCTGGCGTTGTGTTGGTGGATCGGTTAACAGCTCCACGGCTGGGTGAACGAGACCCATGCCTGCCACTAAGTGACGTGAACTATTCCCCGTACCATTGAATGCACATACACCGCCCTGCCCGTCACATGTTGCGACAGCAAGTCTCATTTCAAAATATTTATGCTGTTCCTTCGTCAATATTCCTCTTTCATACGCCCTTTCAAACACGCCCTGAAATGCAGTATTCGATGAACATTGCAATATATATGCCATCGTATCTCGTAAATCAACGGCTACATCATTAGCTCCTTTACTTTCCGCTTTTTTCGCAAGAGTTTCCAATTCCTCGATCACGTCAGCTGGAATCGAGCCGCCTTCTAATACGTGAGCAGGTGCGAATGTTGCGAAAAAGGGGGCTTCACCACGGTTTCGGCGAATACGATCAACATGTGCGAGTGCACTTACAACACCAAGAGGCTGCTTATCACACCCTTGAATGACGAATGCACCATGATAACTGTGAGCTTCTAGCTGGTTGACAACCATTTGTGCAACCGCGTTTCGGCTCTGGAGAGAGTAACTCATTCCTTGATTGTTTTGCGCAGTTCCATCACACATTACCGGTGTCGAGAAATGAAACGGCACGCCGCCGTTTTGCCAGATGCGTATTGCTGCCCGTGCCGACGTTTGGTAATCCATTATGTGGGCCGGATGATCGGACGAACCACCGATAATTGCGATACGCGGGGCATTCCTCTCGAGCCGCAAATAAATTTCTTCAAGCGTCCAATCAGGCTTCCCCCCTTCATATGTGGAGCCAAGCGTCAGCTTCGAACGGTCCAACAAACCCGCAACCGTAATGGGTTCATTTGCTTTTCCCTGTACATTATCGCGGTAAGGGTTTATTTCGTTATCAATAAGTGAATATAGGTGTGTCATATCAGCACTCCTTTTCTGATTTCAAATGAATTCTTCCATTCTCTTAAAATATTAACGAAGGTTTTTAGTCTAGTGCCAATTCCTCTGGTTCTGAAAGGAGCTCGATATTTTTATTTTTTAAAGCTTCTTCCATCATGCTTTCAGAAATCCAAATTTCACCGATTTCAAGCGTATTTTTTATTCTTACCACTCTCACTTTATTCAAATCGAAGGCATTGCACGTTTTGATAGCAGCTTTAACAGCCAATTCCTGCGTATCTAAAAACATCGGGAGCTTTACTACATCTGTCACTGTGCTTGTGAGTGCATTGGCATAGCCTTTTTCCCATTCAATTTCATTCATGACGGCCTTCGTCGTCATATCAGCCATGCCGATGCCGTTTGCATTACCGTGAGTTTTTTCAGTAAGTCCCAGTACAACGGTCCGTTTAACCTCTGGCCCCCCGGTAGCATATGGAGTGGCGAAGTTACCCGTGATATTCGGATCCATTCCATCTCCCGAAATATCCTTTCCGAGTTCATTTACAATAAGTACGTCGATCGAATCGAAATGGATTTTTGGCATCAATGATTTTGCTTCAAGCAATAGTCCCGGTTCCACTTCCTCCAGTTCCTCCGCTGGGACTGCGACGATTTTCGCTGGTTTATCATAGGCATTTTCAATAGTCGCAAGACCAAATATGATAGGAGCTTTCGCTAAGGAAATTTTCGCCATTTCAGGGACATGTTCCGCCATATACTTAAAGCTGTATGCATGTGCAGCCTCGGCTCCTTTTTGCTTGCCTAAACCGATTGTAATCATTTTCATTAGTCCGCTTTCAACCGGTCCACGAAATGCCGTATGTGGTTTTATCCGATTAATGACTATGATTTTATCTGATTCATATGCAAGCTTATCAATATAGACAGGGAGCCCATTTGGCAATTCATCCAGTTGAATAACTTCCATCGATGACATTATTGGCGCTCCAACCGATTCTTCTGAAATACCCAGCTGAAGCAATACATCGATTTGTCCCTCCGCTGTAGCACCCCCATGGCTTCCCATTGCAGGGACTATAAAAGGATTGCCGCCAGCCTCCTTAACGGCAGCCACCGTTTCTCTTACTAGAGTAAGAAGATCCGCTACCCCTCTGCTTCCTACTGCAATCGCCACCCTGTCATCTTCATTTATTCTTGATAAGACACCTGCTTCTTTTATCGCCTTCTTCACCTCACCAGCTACATCAGCGATTTGAGGTGTACGAAATTTCTGCCTCACTTTGACCATTTTCGGTAATTGGATTTCACGTAAAAGTTCAGAGATAATATCCATTTTCAATCCTCCAAACAGTCTGGAT
The DNA here is from genome assembly GCF_046534585.1 of Peribacillus sp. SIMBA_075. NCBI lineage: Bacteria > Bacillati > Bacillota > Bacilli > Caryophanales > Bacillaceae > Peribacillus > Peribacillus sp. SIMBA_075. The sequence goes on from NZ_JAWRYN010000026.1 coordinate 47,058, forward strand.
TATTTACCGCGTACTTTTTCAACTTCGCTCATCATTTCCTCTACAAGATCCGGCCCGAATTTTTGAGCATATTCGTCCGTCACTGGTTGGATGATTTTCTTCATTTTTTCCTTTTCTTCCGGCTCTACTTCATTGATTTTCATTCCTTCTTTTTTTAGATACTTAAGTGCTTTTTCATTTTCTTTTTGGTTAACTTCCCGTTGGTACTTTCCAGCCTCTTGTGCAGCTTCACTCATGATTTTTTGCTCTTGTTCTGATAGGTCATCCCAGAACTTTTTGCTTACAAGGAATACAAATGGTGTATAAACATGATTTGTAAGACTTAAGTATTCTTGCACTTCATTATATTTTTGCGTTTGAATGGTTGCGAGAGGGTTCTCCTGCCCATCAACAGTGCCTGTTTCCAGTGCAGTAAATACTTCTGAGAAAGCCATCGGCGATGGATTCGCCCCTAACTTTGAAAATGCATCTAAATGCACTTCATTTTGCATGGTACGAAGTTTAAGCCCTTTGAAATCGTCAGCCGTTTTAACAGGGTGTTTGCTGTTGGTTATGTTTCGGAAACCATTTTCCCAGTATCCCAAACCTACTAAATCATGTTCCGGTAATTTATCCAAAAGTTTTTTGCCTACTGCACCATCAAGTACTGTATAAGCTTCTTCTTCATTATTAAAGACAAATGGGAAATCATAAATTCCAAATTCCTTAATCATACCAACAAGTGGTGAGGTTGAAGGAACAGTTACTTCCTGTAAGCCACCTTGAAGAGCTTCAGTCATTTTCTGATCATCTCCGAGGGTGGCATCAAAAAAGTTTTGGACTTTCATTTTCCCCCCGCTTTTTTCTTCAACCAGTTCTTTAAATTTCTCCATTCCTTTTCCTTGTGGATGCATTTTACTATTTCCGATCCCTGCTTTGATTGTTCTTTTCTGGATACCGTCAGCTGAAGCGCTTTCATTTTGTCCGCTTCCGCAAGCACTTAATAACAGTACTGCTGGCAGTAAAACTCCGACCGCCAAACGTTTAAACAAATTATTCATTATCATTTTCCTCCTATAAAATAAGATGAATATCAGCATACAAACCGAAGTAGCAGTTTAATTCCGTTAGGAGGTAAACCATCCTAGAGGAACCAGCACCAATGAAGGAAACAGTAACAATAAGATCAATACAATCACTTCAACGATCAAGAAAGGCCAAATCCCCTTCATGATTTCTTCCATACTGATCTTACTTATGCCGCACATGACATTTAAAACGGTTCCGACAGGTGGTGTAAGTAAACCGATGGCGTTATTCAGGATAAACAGGACACCAAAGTAAACTGGATCAATACCTGCAGCGACCACCAATGGCATCAAGACAGGTGTTAGAATAAGGATTGTCGGCGTCATATCCATAGCAGTTCCAACTACGATAACCAATAGGTTTATCATTATTAATAGAAGCAATGGATGATCCATAAATGGCTCCAGCAATCCAATTACCTGACCAGGTAAATCGGCTACGGTTATCAGCCAGGATGACACGAGTGCTGCAGCAACCAGAAACATGACAACACTCGTCATTTTTCCTGCATGAACAAGAACCTCATACAAATCTTTCACTTTCATTTCGCGATAGATTACAAGACCAACAAATATTGCATAGACTGCAGCCACCACTGCTGCTTCAGTCGGTGTAAATAAACCGAATTTCAATCCACCAATGATAATGACGGGCAGGAATAGAGCCCAAATGCCTTGGCGAAGAGAAGTAAGTATTTCTTTTGCTGAAGCTCGGGGGTTAACGGCGACTTTATCTTTTCGTGCAACAATGGCCCAGGTAACGGTAAGTCCAACCGCCAGTAAAATACCTGGAACGATTCCTGCCATGAACAGCTTTGTAATGGACACACCGCTTGCGACCCCGAAAATGATAAAACCAATACTTGGCGGAATAATCGGGGCAATGATACCACCTGATGCAATCAACCCACTTGACCGGTTCACATCATAACCGGACTTCACCATCATTGGAATTAATATAGCCCCAAGCGCTGCCGTATCGGCAACAGCAGATCCTGATAAACTCGCAAACAACACACTGGCAATGATCGCAACATAACCAAGGCCTCCCTTGATATGACCCACCAATTTCATTGCCATCTCAACGATACGCCGTGATAAACCGCCCCGATTCATCGCCTCTCCTGCCAGCATAAAGAATGGTATGGCCATTAGAGGGAAGTTATCCGCACCACTGATTAGGTTTTGTGCAATAATTTGACTATCAAAAATACCAAGAAAGAACATAAGGACTACGCTACTAACAAGTAAGGCAAATGCAATAGGTATTCCAAGTCCCATTGCTCCCAGTAAAGATCCGACAAATACACCTATCATCCCTGCTTCTCCTCCTTAACTATCCTAATATCTGACTCAAATTCATCAGCATGGAGGGAAATTAGCTCTTCTGACTCACTTATCATCACCAATTCTTCGTCTTTAATTTTATTGAAGAAAATCCGAAACAAATTGAAAATGATCATACTGCCCATTGAAATACTTACAAGAATACCTGTCCCATATACAAAAGCCAGTGGCATTCCAGTGGCCGGTGCAGCACTATCAATGTTTATCATAGTCATTTTCCAGCTTCCATCCAGGATTAAGAGAAGAACGAATAACATCATCAAATCACTAATAACAAGTACCACTTTTTTCATTTTATTCGGAAGCCGTTTAATGACCATGTCGACACCTAAGTGTTCTTTGTTTTTGAAAGCTCCGATGGCGCCGAGGAACGTCAACCATATAAAGAGATACCTTGACATTTCTTCTGACCAAGTAATTCCTGAATTAAAGAAATAACGAAGAACTACATTACCAAACACGAGTACGACCATTATTGCTAAAGCAGATGCCATTATAATGTTCAACGAATTTTCCAATATTTTGGATATTTTATTCACCTATACATCTCCCCCTTCCTAATCTAGAGCGCCTGCTTCATTCTGCTTTTATTTTTCCGACGAGCTCCTCCGCCCAGTCATTTTCCTTAAAGACGTCATCATAAACAGGTTGGGATGCTTTTAACATTTTTTCTGAAAAGTCTTCGTCAGGCGTAGTGAATTTGATTCCATTATCCTTAAGATATGCTTTGTCATCTTCATAACTTTTTTCCATCAATTCAAACTCATATGCTGCCGACTCTTTTGCTGCTTTTTGAATGATTTTTTGTTGCTCCTTTGTTAGCCCTTTATAGAATTTGCTATTGATAATGTAAATATTGGGGCTGAACATATGCTTGGATTCTAATACATCACTTTGAACTTCATTCCACCCCGAGGATCTCAGCGTGGCAATGGGATTATCTTGAGCATCAACCACCTTTTGTTCAAGTGCGGTAAAAACTTCTGAAATGGGTAATGGGCTAACGTTCGCTCCCAATGATTCACCTAATTTTATGTAATTCGGGATGTTCGGCATTCTCAGTCGGAGCCCGTCAAAATCTTTCATGCTCTTAATTGGACGATTACTCGAAAACATCCTAAATCCGTTTGCACTCCAAGCAAGCGGTGTCACTCCATGTTTTGGATCAAGCTCTTCTGTCAGTTCCTCTCCGATAGGTCCATTCAATACCTTCTTTACATGATCGTAATCCCTAAATAGGAAGGGCCATTCCGGAACACCCATTTTAGGAATGTCCGACTGCATAATTAGTCCTGGAACACCCATTTCGATCGTTCCATTTCTGACTCCGTCATAAAATTCTTTTTCTGCACCTAATGTACTGTTCGCATAAATCCGAACCTCTAGTTCACCATTACTCTCCTTTTCAACCATTTTTTTGAATTTTTCTTTCAAGGCAATATTTTGAGGATGATTTTCGGCAAAATAATGTGCCACTTTAATCGTTTTCTTTTCAACTCCAGATCCACTGGTTTTTTCTCCCTCGCCTCCACCACATCCTGATAAAAGGAATGCCATAGCTAGAGTTAAGCTTGTGGAGAATGCAAAAAGCTTTCTTTTTTTCAATAAAAACCCTCCCCAAAGTTTTTTGTAAGCGTTATCATTTATGGCTGATGTTAATAACTTCTCCTCACCCTTGTATAAGCAAAATTAAATCGTTTTATATTATAAAACTCCGTTTTTGTTTTATCCGGAGTAAGGAAAACACTTTACCTCTAATTACGGTTTTCAAGTTGATTCATGACGTTAAACGATTACTTTTAATAAAATGAAGGGTTAATTTGTTCTATAATATAAAACCCGGTTTTTGAATTTGAAATCTTACGTTGATTATAAGCTTCCATTTTCACTAATGTCAAACCATTTTTTGAATTTTATAACAATTTAACAAATCCTCTATTTCACATATTAATATTTAGAGGTACAACATGTAATAATTTCATTCTTCCAGTCAAGATTTATAGAATGAGAACGGAAAAGAAAAAAATTTTTTTATACTAGGATATTTATAGGATCGAAAATTATACAAAACCAGGTTTTCTTAAAAATACATTCCCTTACTCTTTTAAATTAACTTTTAGTCGGGAATTTTGTATTTCCTGATGAAAAATCTGTCTATAAGAATTTATTTTTCTTATTTGAACTTGAGCTTTATCAAAGTGGTATTGACTGTTTAATTTTTTTCCTTGTTATTAAGTTTATTAACCCGTCCACTACCTTCAAAAGATATATTCCATTTTTAAAGGTTTATTTCTTACTTTCTCTTTTGAAAAATTACCATTCATTATTAATATTGAGATCTTTTCATAATGAACCTCTCTTACCAACAGGTTAAAGACTAAAGGACACCCGAAGATTTTAAAAAGGTCTCATTAAATATATTACCGATATATAAAACAATGTAATCTTAATGGCAATCGTAGTGGGTGCCTTAATATGGTTCTTGAATAGAAAGTTAAGCCCCCTTCTCAAAGTCAGTATGGCTGCAAAGGAAATTTATTAACAGCCAATACACTGATTAGCAACACTAGGGTAAAGGGAAACGACGAAATCAAGATTTTAGTGAAATGCTTTGAAGAAATGATTACCAATACATGTATGATCGTCAACTCCATGAAAAGCTCATCATTCCAGCTATTGGAGTCATCAAGTGATATCGAACACAAAATCAAAGAAATGGATACTTCCACACAAAATATCGTTAAAGGCATTCAACAAGTTGCAGGAGCTGCAGAAGTACAATTGCACAGAAGTGAAGAATCATCGAGGAAATGACCATAGGAATACAAAGAATTGCCGAAGCTTCGTCAGAAGTCAGCGAACAAACAAATCATGTTTCGACTAGAATGTCCATTGGAAATAAAGATATAAATGAACTTTCAAATCAAATTCTACTAGTAAAAGATGTGATGCTGCAAACAAGTTCAGAAATAAAAAAGTTGGACGAACAAGCAAACGAGATTGTGAATATTGTACATTTAATTACTGGAATAGCAGAGCAAACAAACCTGCTATCACTAAATGCGGCTATTGAAGCTGCTAGAGCCGGTGAACAGGGTAAAGGGTTTGCGGTCGTATCGAACGAGGTACGGAAATTGGCAGTAGGCACCAAGGAATCTGCTATCAATATACAAGAGTCCCTACTTAATTTTAAATCCATCATAAATGAATCAGTGAAAATGATGGAAACTGGAACTAAAGAGGTAGAGGAAGGGACAAGATTTGTCCTGAATACAAGAGAAACTTTTAAACAGACGATGAGCTCTTTTGAGCATGTAAGTGATCAAATACAGGAAATATCCGCCATTATAGAACAAATGGCAGCAAGTTCTCAAGAAATCAATGCTTCGATAGAAGATTTTGCAGAGTTAACAAGGGAAACTGCAGTGGCTTCAAAACAAGTGGCACAATCAACAGATCAACAAGCAAAATCCATGGAGGACATCTCCTTCTCAACCTCTTCGATGGTAAAGCTCGCTAATGACTTAGAAACATCTGTGGAACAGTTTAACGCGTAAAAATCTTGAACTACAAATTCTATTCCTATATTAAGAAAGGGATTTTGCTATTAATGCAAAATCCCCATTTTTATTTTGCAAGAAATATACATTTGTGTGTATTGATAATAAAGTTGTTCAATTCTATTCTTAGAAATACAAAAACCATCTATCCATTACGCTGATAGATAGTTATTAAAGCTATTTAAAAAGTGAATATTTCTATAGATCTTTGATTTTAAGAAATAATAAACTTGTTTAATTTTCGGAGAACAAATCTTTTAAAATTGCGCCCTTATTTACATTCTTCACACAATACACTATCAGCAGTTCTTGCGATTGCATTATCTAATCGTGATACTAACATATCTTTTTCAGAAGGCATTGTTACAATAGCAGTAAAACGTTCACCTTCTTTGATTTTTCTACCACAATTAGTACAAGTTAATTCCTTAGATAGAAATGCATTTTTCAATTTATCCAATATCTTTATCCACTCCTATTCTGCCCATTTCTTAACTATATGAATATCAAAATATTCTTATTTTCATTATACTTTACGACATATGAAACTTTCATTTCATACCATCTATTTAAACGACTTTTTTATTTTTAAATGACTATATTATTTTTAAAAAAACTTTATTATTCGTGAACAATTTGTGCATTTCCCTTTAATAACATTTTCTTTAATTTAAGGCAAACGAATCTTTAGTCATATTCAATTAGCCAGTCCCGTTTGTCCATAAAGAAAAAGGTGCCTTAAGACAGCTCCGATTTTTAGTTAACGGATGCGTTAGTTTAATAGGAATTTGTTATTTCATTAAGGTTTTACTGTTATTAAAGAGTATAGATTAGTATCAAATGAAACATCATTTTGGTACATATAATTTCTCAATATCCCTTCCTTTTTGAAACCTAAATTTGCCAACAACTTATTGGATGCTTTATTTTCAATAAAAACAATTGCTCCAATACGCGTTAGGTCAAGCTCTTTAAAACCATAAGAAATCACCTCACTGGCAGCTTCTGTTGCATAACCGTTACCCCAATCACTTGGGAAAAGTGCATAGCTCAGTTCTGCTCTCTTATGTTCATGAGACCACTCTTGAAATCCAATTGTTCCAATAATGCCATCCTTCCCTTTCAATTCAATTCCCCATTTAATCCCACGTTTTTCATCGAAGTTCTTTGAAAAATTCCTAATAATTTGCTTCACCTGTTCTGTATTTGTTAATGGAGTTTGACCATAATACCGTAGTACATCTTGATTGGAAAAACATTTTAATATATCCCATGCATCACCTTCAACCAATTCTCTCAAGACCAACCGTTCAGTTCTTAATATAGGAAACATTTCTCCACTCCTTAAAACTAGATTCCTCTTAGCCATTCAAATTAGTTTAAACTTGGATAAATCCTTGAGAAAAACCATCTTTATTTGTTTATGAACATTTATATAAATAACCGCCCCAGGCCCTTGAAATTACTTTCTATACACGTCCCTCCGCATTTCCTCACTTAGATATGCATGAATTTTTGTGCATCCCCATTTTTTTCATGGCCCATTAATTTCGATCAACCACCTTTAGGCCTCCATAAATTTGTAGCACAACACCCGTACGTACTACCCTAGCTACTGAAATATCAGACTTCCATTCAAAAAAAAGGTCATCCAGTATAAAAACCGGCTAACCCTATAATAAGAACGCACCCTTTAGCTTTATGAGGGCTTGACATAGTTTCCCAATCCAGATTACATGATATATAGACATTCAATGAATACAGTAATTGAATATCCTCTGCCATAATTAGGATTTGCTGTTATGTTCCACAGTTATTACGACATTTCCCTTCTTGTGTCCTTTCTCGACATATCTATGGGCTTCAACTATCTCTTCAAACGCATAATATCTGTCAATGACCACTTTTAACTTCCCCGCTTCAACAAGTTCTTTAAGTAAGTTTAGAGCTTCGGGGGTTTCAGGTGAATTCTGACTCAATATTAGCTTCTTGCCGCTTGTCAATTTAGTCCATAGCATTCGAACACCTGGTAACGGTACAGTGACATTTAGATAAGTTCCGTCCTTTTTCAGCGATTTCATACAAGCTGAAAACGAACTCTTATCTACCGCTTCAAATATAACATCATAGGTCTCATCCATTCTGGATAAATCTTCTTTAGTGTAGTCGATTACTTTATCTGCTCCCAGAGATTTTACCAATTCTAAATTTGTGGTACTGCAAACCCCTGTAACTCTTGCTCCGAGATACTTGGCAATCTGAACTGCATAACTTCCGACACTTCCTGAAGCACCATAAACAAGAACCTTTTGACCACTCTCTATGTTAGCTTTTCTAAGATAAAACAATGCTGTACGTGCCCCTATTGGAATGGCTGCGGCTTCCTCAAATGATAAATTATTGGGCTTAATGGCTACTGATCCGTCTTCAGGCAGACACTTATACTCGGCATAAGCACCAAAACCCACTTGGGAAGCTGCAAATACATGGTCACCTGCTTTAAACAGCTTGACATCCTTACCTACTGACTCAACTTCCCCAGATAACTCCAAGCCTAATATGGATTTTTTTGGACGTCTTAAACCAATTATGATCCGAGCAGGTAGCCAAACAGAGAGAGGAACTTTAAAGCTACGTGACCGAATATCCCCCATTGTTACCGTTGTCGCTTTTACTTTTACCAGTATTTCATTATCTTTAGGAGTAGGTTTTTCTACCTCTTTCAGTTGAAGAACGTGGGGGGGACCATACTTTGTGTATACAATTGCTTTCATTTACCCTCCTCCAATTCGATATATTCACTTAATACCTACGAATCGTCAAAAACTGTTCTTAAACCATCCTGCTCCGTTATTTTAATAAAGAATAACCCAAACCCTAAATTTTGGCAATCCAAACTGAAGTGAGAGCCATTTTTATAGGAATGATGTTAACAGGAATAATGGAATGGTATGCTTTGCACTTTCATTGCCTTATTCCGGATCCTATCCAAGAAGCGAGTAACTATTGTATAATCTCTAAAGGCGTTTATAATAGCTTACTCAGCTTCATTTCTCTTCATGCCTCTAATAAGTACCTCAGCCACCTCAGGACGCGTAAACTCAAGTGGCGGGATAAGTCCCTTTCGAAGCATTTCCCTGACTTTGGTCCCACTTAATATAAACCTGTCTTCATCTTTATGGGGACAGGTTTTCATGGAAGCCATGTTCAAGCATTTTTTGCAGAAAAAGCTATGTTCAAAGAACAGGGGTTTTATGCCTATTTTCAGGGGGTCAAACTGGCTAAAGATTTCTTGGGCATCATATGTGCCATAATAGTCGCCTACACCTGCATGATCTCGGCCGACAATAAAATGTGTGCACCCATAATTCTTACGAACAATTGCATGAAATACTGCTTCCCTTGGCCCTGCATAGCGCATTGCCGCTGGGTATATGGCAAGCAATACCCTATCCAATGGGTAGTATCCTTTTAGTAAAGCTTGATAACTTTCCATCCGAACATCGGCAGGTATATCATCTTTTTTCGTTTCACCGACAAGAGGATGCAATAATAGTCCATCAACAGTTTCCAATGCTGTTTTTTGCAGGTATTCATGGGCCCGGTGTACAGGGTTCCTCGTTTGAAACCCAACAACAGTATTCCAACCTAAATCCTTGAACATCTTTCTCGTTTCGGAAGGGTTCAAATGAAATTTTTCGAATGGCTCATGTGATGCCCCATTTATTAAATAAATAGGTCCTGCGACATATATATCCCCTTGTCCAAACAGCTTTTTAACCCCAGGATGGTTGGGATCTGCTGTTTTATATACGAGTTCGGCTTCCTCCTGCTTATCGTATTCAAACTTCTCTTCCACCTGAATGATACCAATAAGTTCCCCTTCATCACTGTATAAAGCGACTTCGTCCCCAATGTTCAGCCGACTTGCCTCCTCCTTCGTGACAGGAAGAGTGATCGGTATCGTCCATGGTAAACCATTTGCCAGATGCATATCTTTGATGACGCTCCGGTAATCCACTTTTCCCATGAATCCCACAAGCGGGCTGAACCCGCCGTTTGAAATCATTTCCAGATCGGAAACATTCCATTTCGAGATGGTCAGGGACGATAAAGATTTACACTTTTCCAAATACTCTTGACGGTCAGTTGCTGATAATTCACGTTGAATCAATTTCCCGCCATGTGGATCGATAATGTTCCTTTGTGCCTGCATTTATAACTCCTCAATCATTAGATTTGGTTTGGTTTGTTTCATATTCTCCTTTTCAAATTCGGACATGTACATGTTAAAGACCATTATCCTTTAAATATTTCATGACCTGCTGCACGCATTCTTCAATGGTGTAATGATTGGTTTCTATAAGAATCTCTGGATTTCCAGGTTCTTCATAAGGATCCGAAACGCCTGTGAAGTGAGTGATTTCCCCATTTCTAGCTTTCTTGTACAATCCTTTTGGATCCCGTTTTTCGCAGGCCTCGACGGGACACTTTACATAAATTTCAATAAACTCATCTTGTTGTACCTTTTTTCTTACTTCCTCCCTGTCACTGGCATAAGGCGAAATGAAAGTGGCCAACACAACGATTCCGCTATCCACAAAAATTTTGGAGACTTCCCCGATTCTCCTTATATTCTCTTTACGGTCATCCGAGCTGAAACCAAGGTCTTCATTCAATCCATTGCGTAAATTATCTCCATCTAAAATATATGTCGAAATTCCCATCGCATACATTCTTCCTTCAACCATATTTGCGATGGTAGACTTACCCGACCCTGATAACCCTGTAAACCAAAGAATATAGCTTTTATGTCCGTGCAGAGCTTGCCTTAGCTCTTTCGTAATGGAAAAAGGATGTTGATGGATATTCTCTTGTTGACTCACACTATCTCCCCTTTATTCTTTATGGGACTCCTTTTTATTGTTCCTGATGACAAAGACTAAAGAACCTGCCCACGCAATTAAAATAATCATATATATATAGGGTGCCCAATGATCATGGTTAGTCCAAGTGGCAATCAACGTCCTGGCATTCGTCAAGATGATAAAACCCCCAACAAGGACGCCCAATAAATAAGATGGCAATTTCGTAACGATCCATGCAGCAATCGGGGCAGCAATAATCCCGCCTACCATAAGGGAGATTACCCAAAACCAGTTGACTTCCTGCCAACCTAATGCAATGAGGAACCCTAAGGTTGCGGAAACAGCAATAGCAAACTCGCTTGTGTCAACAGTTCCAACAACTTTTCTGGCAGGAACGCCTTTTTGGGATAATAGGACAGGAGTTGTGATGGGACCCCAACCTCCCCCACCGGTTGCATCTGCGAAACCGGCTATCAAACCTAATGCTATCGATTTTTTTCTGGATAGATTAATTGATTTCTTTTCATTTATTTTCTGAGACGTTTTTAAAAAGCGAAAAAGTACATACACGCCAAGAAACAGCAAAAATATTGAAATGTATGGTTTTATCACATCTCCTGGTAAATTACTTAAAAAACACGCTCCTGCAAATGCCCCAACAGATCCTGGGATGATTAATTTGAAAAGGGCTTGGCGGTCCACATTTCCGAATTTCAAATGAGAAATGCCTGATGCCGCAGTTGTCACGACTTCTGCCAAATGAACAGATGCGGAGGCCACTGCCGGTGCGATTCCGAATGTCAGCAACAACGATGTGGATGTAACCCCATATGCCATACCTAATGACCCATCGATCAGCTGAGCCAGAAATCCGATAAACGCGAATATAATGAGCTTTCTCATTTTCTCCTCCTACATGAGCATTCCCTTATTTTTATAACCTACATGTTGCCAAGTTTCTGTAACTTACCAATGAATGACGCTCGTCCAATGTCGATTATCGGAATTAAGTCTTGCTAACAAAAACTTTTTCCAATTGGTGACAATCCCCTATTATTAGGGAAAAATGAATGATTTCTATAAGATATGCAAAGAGCTTTATGTATGTTAATTGACTTAAGACGAAGTTGGAAAATTAATTTGGGCACTCTCGAGGTCTGGTGATGATATCCAAGCTAAAGAAGCCCCTGTTTTATAAACAAGGACCTTCACTATCCATCATGATCATCTATTGCTTCCTAAGTTCATTTACCAATAATTGTTTCATTTTGGCATGATGTCGATTAACCACATGCCTATTTTCCAACTTGATGCTACCTTCATGTTTTTTAGAGCCCATTTCTGTATGAATCCTATAAAGTAATAGGGGTTGAGGCACAAAGTGAAATTTGAAGTTTTGCAATATCCGCAACCATAAATCATAATCATGTGTGTATTGAAGCGTTTCATCAAAAACTCCGATGAGCTCGAAAACCTTCCTGTGAATCATAACCGAGCAGCCGTTAATAATGTTTCCTCTGATCATTGCTTTAAAAAGTTCAAGTTGATTAGACGGGTATATTCCTATTAAGGGAGAAATGATCTCTCCATCATCATCCATGCAGTAATAACTGGTATAACTAAAATAGGCATTCTCCCTTTTCATTAGATCCAACTGGACTTCCGTTTTTTCTGGGTAAAAGATGTCATCAGAACTAAGCCAGCATACATAGTCACCTGCTGCATTTTCGATTCCGGTATTCAAGGCACTGGCCGTCCCGCCATTTTCCTTTTTAATGTAAATGATTTTATCTAGAAACGGATCGATTTTTTCTGAATATAATGTAGAACCGTCATTGACTACGATAATTTCAATATTTTTGTAGGTTTGATTGACCAAACTCTCCAAAGCTTTATCGATATATGGACAATTATAAAATGGAACAACAATCGACACTTTCTCCACATTCACCCTCCTTCAAAGAACAGTGAACCCTAATTTCCCTTCAAAAGAAGTATAACTATATTCGTAATATATGAGACTCATTGAGCGAATATTAACAGATTACCTTATCTAATAACTGCCAATAAATTCAGTCTCTTATCTGTCATATATTCTAAAAATTGGATGAAGTACATATGTTGATAAGGGCTTCCCACCATTTATAACGACTTAAACATGAATTATATGTACATAAACATGCATTCGATTCTTTTTAAAAAACTGCTGGAGGTTTTCAATTATGCAGCACACCACTTTTCCTGCTTTCCAAAAGAATGGCACCATAACGACTAAAAAAAGACTATTCACTGAAATTCAAAATACATTTACCATAGAATTCTGGGCAAAACCTGAACTTCCTCATGAAGTCAAAAAAATAGCGACAAGTGGCTTCTCAAAAATTATTAACGAAAGATTTGCCATAGTACCGGTATTTGGAGCATATGATGATGGGGATGGTACTCGGGCAGGTGTTGGAGTATCGGTGGGAACAAATGGAATTTCAATATATGAGCATACAATTGACCATTTCCCTGCGACTTTGATTCACGAAACTCCAATAAATGATTGGACGCATATTGCTGTTGTATATGCTAATAAAAAACCCACATTATATATAAATGGAAGATATACTAAAACGGGAAAAGTCAGTAGAAAAAAAACAGTAGTTCCTTCGGGAGTTTTTGCGGGAATGAAGGATTTAAGCTTTTATGTTGGTGGTCTAAATGAAATACGAATCTGGAGCACAGCAAGGATGTCCCATGAAATCCAACAAAATATGAGTAAAAAACTTACCGGGAATGAACCAGCGCTTTTTGGTTATTGGAAATTGGATGAAGGTACTGGTATTATCGCTCACGATTCAACCATGAATAAAAACGACGGAACAATTGAAGGAGCAGACTGGCACTCACCTAAAAATTCAGAAAAGCCGAAAACAGACATGAATGTCTTGTTTACTTTTTTTGTTCCGAGCGGCGGAATAGAAACATTAAATAGACAACGCTTTTATGCTCTGGCAAAAGAACAAATAAACTGTCACTTTTTATATACACAAAATGGAACGGGACTACAAAACAAAATTAATACTTCTATTTTTGTTACAAATAACGATGATGAAATTAAAGGTATTATCCTAAAAGGAAATTATGATGCTATTGTTGTTGCTTCCGATCTTGTGCTATTACAAACAATAAAGAAGTTTGGGTACAAGGGAATTTTAATTTACGAAAATCAAGGGTTAGGTTTCAACAAAGAATATGCAGATAATTATCTACAAGCTCACGCCCCCATAATAGATAATTATTGTGACGCAATTTTGTACCCCCAAACACCTCATCTTATTCAAGCGTTTGAGACTTATTTTCCTAATAAGAAAAAATTTTGTTTTCATAATTGTTTCAATACTGATGATTTTAAATACCAAATACACACAAAAAGAAATAACCCCATTATTGGCTGGGTAGGAAGGTTGGAGGAAAATAAAAATTGGAAAGACTTTTTATCTATTGGGTCTAAATTAATCACTAAAAATCCTTCTATCCAACTTTGGATGTTTGAAGATGACACATTGTCAAATCAGGAAGAGAGGTTAGCCTTTGAACAAAAAGTTAATGAATTAAGCCTGAAGAACCACCTTAAGATGTATGTAAATCAGCCACATAATAAAATGGCTGAATATTTTTCAATCATTGGTGATTCCGGTGGCTTTTTATGTTCTACATCAAAAGTAGAAGGGTTTGGATATGCAGTTCTGGAAGCAATGGTTTGCCGATGCCCTGTTCTATCAACAGACTCTGATGGGGTACGCAGTTTTATCAGACATAATCAAACAGGAAAATTTTTCGATCAGGGAAATATCGATCAGGCAGAATTAGAAGGAAATGAGTTATTGTCAAACATTCCTTTAAGAGAAGATATTAGAAGAAAGGCCGTCAAGCATATTGAAACAAATTTCTCTCCGGGTAAATATTCGAAAAATTTTATAAACATGATCCACGATCTTAAAAATGCAGATCAATAAGACCCATTCCTCTCCAGCCTTTAGCCGCTTATAGTGGTAAGAGTACAACATAAAGGGAATCACCGCTTCCATTCAAAAGGAAGCGGTTTTTCCACATGTTATTTCTAAAATTTATTTATCCTGATTTGTAAGAGCCATTAGAGGAACCCTATAGAATTAACATATATTTTTGGCCTCAATTATATATTACGGTTCTCAATTCTCAATGTTTTAAGATTTTAAAAGATTAATAGACTAAATCTATTTTCATTTCGAATTATTTAATCTGAATAAATTGTAGCATTGAAGCTTTCTGGGCCTACTCTTATAGTTCCTATTGCACTAGCGGTTATGAACGCTGTATAAACAACTTGGTTATTAGCGGGAATGGGAACATTAAAATCAGAAGCTGAAAATGATAGTATCTGCGGTCCTAAAACAGATAATTCAAGATCTTCCCGTGCTGAATAAATAAGGAAATCAGTGGGATTATTTCCCCTCACTATCGTCATGGTAATAGACGTGGCAACAGGTAAAAGTGGAAGTTGAACCGTTACTGTTCCAGATATTTGAGTGCGTACAAGTCCTGTTGCACCCTCTGTATTAAGAGTTAGTCTAGCAAAAAGTTGAGGTGTAGTGGATACAAGAATTCCAATAGAGTTTGCATAACTAGCATTTTGGGATGTTCTCGCATCAAGTAACTTAACCATTATTCATCATCCTTTCTTGGAGGCTATCCAATAATATATGAAGTCATCCCCCAAAATGCTTGTACCATTTGAAGTATTTATTAAACAAATGTGAATCGTCTACACTTATCTGGACAGAAGTTTTAAGGGCAGATACACTTAACTCACTACAGATAAGCTAGCACTCAAAATGACCAAGCGAGAACGCCGTACGTTCACTTCCGAATTTAAACAACAGATCATTCAACTCTACCAAAATGGGAAAAACCGAAAGGCTCTTATTAAAGAATATGAACTTACTCCTTCTTCTTTAGACCGGTGGATACAACAGAGTGAAAACACAGGTTCTTTTAAAGAAAAAGATAACCGTTCACCTGAGGAACAAGAACTTATTAAACTACGAAAAGAACTGAAGAAGGTACAGATGGAGAATGATATTTTAAAGCAAGCCGCGCTGATACTAGGACGAAAGTAAATGTCTTTAAACGGAACAAAGATAAATACTCGGTATCAGCATCATTCTGGATTGGATATAGGCTGCATTATTTTTCTTTCTGAAATGATTACATTTCCTTCTTCGTCTTTTTGAGCTGGAATGGTAACCTCATGATATTTTTTTCGTCCCCATTCATCAGTCAGATATTTTCCTTGCCAGCGTAAGCATCCGCTATTTCCTAGCAGACCCTGGTGTTGCACTTGTTATTCCCAAAATAAATAGATCATTTGAAGCGGCCTTTTGGATTTTATCTTCTGTCGACACAGTAACGAAATAGCCAACATCAATCGAGTTTCCATCGGCTGTTTCAAACATTTCTGCGTAATCACCTGCTGGAGTTAAATATGCTCCATCCACAAACATATTGCCGTTATTCAAAAGTTTTCCAACTAGACCTGTAACATCATAGGCTACTGCTCCGAAAGCTACATTCCACGAATAAGTTGGACCCCCATCTGTAGCATTAACAGCTCCATTTCTACCCATAATATGGGCTCCTTCGAAACCATTGACTGTTGTACTCAATCCTTCAGTATGAGATAAATCCCCACTAGCAATTGTACCTGATCCTTCGAAATGGCCGCAAATCCACTTGCTCTTGTACCGCTACCTTCTGCGTGGGAAGAATCGCTACTTGCGGTTGTACCGTTACCTTCGGCATGAGAAATACTTCCGCTTGCTACTGAAAATGGACCTTCGGCATGTGATGCAAATTCATTGGCTTGTGTATTAAATGATATGTCATAACCCATGCTTTATGACACAGAGAAACAGTCCAGCGCTGTGGGAATTAAGAATTTTTTCTTCTGGGGTGTTTTAAATTCGCATTTTCCTAACTCTATCCTTAGTGCAGCTGCAGGACCCGGCCAGACGGATTGGGGCTCCCATTTTAAAATGTTACAGGTCCCATTCCTGTACACTTTTTTGTCATCGACCTTGTAGGAGTTTATTGGTTATCGCCAAACCAGATGTTTGCAACTCCTGTCCGAGTGTCTGTCCAAACGGATACAAGCCGGCCTGTCTGAGGGACAATCGCATTTCCAATGTAGTCCCCAATGACATCAAGGCCTGCGACACTAAACGAAGTCGTCGTAATGCGTTTGTTTGTAAACGTTTTTCCTCCATCTCTGGATGTAGCAAGAAAAACGTCAATATTAGGTGGATTTACCTGATTGGTGTAATAGGAAATAAACATCGCTCCATCCGCTGGGGAAACGGTGATGGCAGGGAAAAAGTTCTGGGATCCCACCGGACTGGTCACAATGGGTTTCGGTGTACTCCAATCTACGCCAAAGTTTGTTGAGATAGAGAGAAAGATCTCGGAATAACCGTTTTGAAAGTCTTGCCATACTCCATAGACATTTCCTCGCGTCTCGGGTGCGTTTGAGATATCCCCTGCCATGTTGGCGTATGTCAGGCACCTGAAATTGTAGCCTGGTAGTGGTGAAGGTGGAACAACGACCGATGCAATCTTGGTTTCAATTCCGTATGTTGCCCCTCCGTCTTTTGATGTACTAGTATTGAATGAGGTTATACCGGGAGGTTGGGTAATCCATCCTACGATAAGAATTCCATCTAAAGTGATTGCGATTCCAGGGAATTCTTCAAATTCATGGACGGAAGAGAGGAGACTTTGATCAGAGAACGTCTTTCCTCCATCTTTGGAACGATTGCAGAATATTGTATTTCCCGGTCTAAATTGCGTGTTGTAATCGTGCGTATAAGCAGTGTAAATGTTTCCAAAAAACGGGCTGGATCCGGCCTTATCACTGACAACAATCACCTGATCGTCATTGACAAACTGTCCAAACCCTTGGTTCACAATGACAGGCGGTTCGAATGAAGAGGCGTTGTCTGTGGATGTATAGGTCACTGCCGAACCACTGAGACCGTCGGTATCAAAGGCGTGTACTACTATCACGAATGAATTGGGAAATATATAATCAATATGTGGCGCCTCCATGGCAGCGAACCCAGTTGGTAACGGGAGTAACCTCGTACTCCATGTTGCGCCTGCATCGATTGACTTGTACAAGCCAACATTCGGTAATCCTGCCATAAACTCTACAGCTACCACAACCATAACGGAGGGATTTAGCCAGTTTACTGCAATGGTTGGCTCGAACTGAATATTAGTACTTGGCGAGATTTGTACGTTTACCATAGTTAGATTACACCACCTTATGGGTTGAGTTGCGCAATTTGAGTGAGTTGTTGTTGCAGCACTTTTTGATGATGAATTACGTTTCCGGATGAATCAGTACCGAATACATTGATGACTGTATCTGTTGGAACTTGTCCAGTAACTAGAAGTTGAACCTCGTAAGCAAAATTACCTGCGATGTTGAAATTAAGAATTTGGCTTGTGTTCGCATTGATATTTAGTGAATTGACATAAATCAGTGACTTACTCGCCAAGCTATTCCATACGTAGATATGATAAACAACGTTAGATGAAAAACTAAGATTATCGTTGTCAATGTTAATCACAATATTCGATGCAGGAGTGATCCCCGTATTCGTAATTATACCAGTTGTTAAAGCCATGAAAGCATCACCTCTATTAGTTTTACTTTAGTATATGAACTACAGGTTAATGTTGTGTGGACAAGTTCACCTGTAGCTCGTTTTCGTTGCTTCCAGAGCGCACACACCGCGATCGGCATAAGCCGGCATTTCGTTCAAATAGCCTCTCGGTGATGAGCTTAGTCTTTTTCAAGCCCACTGTTCGCATACACATCCTAGCAGCTGACCCTTTTTTTTTAACTACGATTGAGGGTGAACTCCAAGATTCTTAAGCATGGAAATAAAATTCCGTACATAAGCGTCCACAGAGAAGTGTTTTACGATGTGCATTTCTCCGCTCTCTCGAAGCGTGGTTCTCAAGGACTTGATCGTCATCATGTCGTTTGCTTTCTGAACCGCATCATCGATATCATCACGTTTGTAAAACATCCCCGTCTTTTTGTGAAAAATAAAACTGCGAACACCGTCCGAATCCGTAGCCAGTACAGGACATCTGCAAAGTAACGCCTCTGCTACCGCATAACCGAAACCTTCCAGCAAAGAAGTTGAGCATAGAAATCCACCCGAATCTCCGATTATAGAATAATAATCCGCCATTAATCGCTGTGGCACATTCGAATAACGGATTAAGCGAGGCCTGAGTTCTAACTGATCGACTCTTGATTCAAAACGCTCCTTTTCGGAAGGGTCGGATAAATCCGCATCAACGAACATCCACAAATACAAATGCGGGTTTAGATCTATCATTCGATACCCGATTTCCAAAAAATCGCTCCAATTTTTGTTGTGTTCGATCCGTCCGACCCATCCAATGATCGGACATGGCTTGATAGGATAAGCTATATAGCGAAAATTGCTCGTATCCAGCGGATTATTAAAGCTGAACTGTTTGATAGACTGGGTATGAGATTTAAACAAGGAAACAAGATGAGAAGTGTCGGGTAATAAGACCGCGTTGCAGTGGGTTTTCACATATGGAGCTACAGTCTGAATGGTTTGTCTGGATGTCTCCCAATCTCCAAAGCCTTGAACCTCATAGATAATTGTTCCCTTGTAACCGATATTTCGTAATTTCTCCAATAAAAAATAATCAGAGGCAACGATAATTGCATCATAGGCTTCCTTCTGTATGATGTCTCTAATCTCATCAGCTTGATTGGTAATGAAGGTAGTAATCCCTTTTATATTTTTATACCCCTCTGAATAATTGCTGTAAAGCAAATGGCAGGTCACTCCAGCCTGTTGTAAAGCTTCACAGCGAATGTGATTCAACGTACCCATGCCACCACTCGGTTGATAGAAGGTAAATAGCAATTTCATAGGCTCTCACTCCTCAACAAGGATATCAGCTTATTAGTTCTGTAGAGACGATCCTCCAGCGATTCGCCCGATTCATGATGATCGGAAAAGCCTACCAACGTATGATCTTCCGTATAATAGCAGCATTGAATATTGGAGTTGGCTTTCTTTAGTTGATAACAAAGTACCTCTAGCTCTGTCGTGATCCGGAATAGCTCGGGCCCCAAAATGAATACATAAGGAGTTTTTACGTTTACCACCTCTTGCCGGATTGCTTCGTTTACAGATAAATGGGGAAGCCGTAGAAATACCACTGTGGGGTGAGAAATTTGTTCGATTTGTTTGGTAACCTCTCCATCTGGTGATAAATCCAACACCGTTACACGGTAATTACTGAAAGATTGTTCATAGAGATTTTCCAGACGATCTAGACTGGCTTGGTCAAGTTCTCGCAAGGGAAGTAATATGGTTATCTCAAATGGGATCCCACGTCTATTCCTAGCGAGATACCTTGCCAAATGGTAAGTATATCTCCATTCCCTATGCTTTGCGGTGGATTGCAGCTGCAAAGAGACGCTATGCGGGGAATTCACACGATAATCCATCAGTTCTATCGGAATATATCGCATTTCACAGTGCTCGTTCAAACGAAGCCAGTAGTCATAGTCCTCTACAGGCTCCAGCCCATAACCGTCGATCATTTTGGCGAATTTCGATTTGTACATAAAGGATACTCCTACAATAGATGCATCCAGTAGTGCTTCTTTGGACTGAGACTGGTACTGTCTCAGTGCAGCCAATTCCACCTCGCCTTGAAGCGGAAGTCCTTCGCTGTTTATGGAGCGAAAGCTGCTGTAAACTAATCCTAGTTCTTCACCTCCAGAAACCAGTGTGTTTCTTAATGTTTCCAGGAAATAGGGATAGTAGACGTTATCGCTGGATACCCAGGTTACATAGTGAATGTTCTGATCTTTAAATAGATGACTAAAACCACGATTGAGCGATCGTGCTACTCCAAGATTGGTCTCATTGATTAATATTTCAGCTCTTGTATCGTCCTGTACCATCGTTTGGATGAAAGGCAGCATCTCCGGCGCCCCATCCACCACAATGATCAAGCGGTAATCCCTAAACGTTTGGGTTAATATCGTTTGGATTGCAGAATATAAATATAAGGGAAGTTGTTTATAAACAGGCATAACAATACCGAGATCAGTCATATAAGAGCCTCCTACTTACTTTTTTTTAGTGTATGTTCAAATGGCTTAAATTGTAAGGGTATTTGTCCAACGATGATACAATATAACAAAGCTATGATCCATATTCTCTAACAAATGGAGAAACAAAAAAGCCCAATTTCTCAATTTAAATGATGAGAAATTGGGCTTTTTATTCTGGAATTTCCTTAACGTTGTAAATTCGCGTTATCATTCCTGTAGAGCATTAATTATCGGCTTTGAAAAAAAAAGAGCCCCTCAGTATGATGAGAGTGGTATTATCCCCTACAGGTAGACAGAGAAAAAAGAGAGCATGATAAAATGTTCTTAACAGTCTATCTGGGAGGGGATTTTTCTATGGAAAAAAAGGGCAAACCTTTCAAACATATACAGAAAAATTAAAGCGAGAAGTCGTTCGATTGAAGTTGGAAGAAGGCTGGTCTTATCGTCAGCTTCGTGAGAGATTTGGTATCAAAAGTGATGCGCAAATAGCGAATTGGGTAAAGGAAGTGCAAAACAATGAGCTGTTTGAAGACCAACGTGGTGTATGGAACCGTAAGAACTTTTCTAGTGTTGAAGAAGAAAATGCTTATCTGAAAGCGCAGGTGGACTAATTTAAAAAAGCGCAATCCAAATCTACATGGGAAGGAATGGTCCTGAAAGCCGAAAGGTTTCAAGTAATTGATGGAT
>NZ_JAWRYN010001610.1:0-236 GCF_046534585.1 Peribacillus sp. SIMBA_075
CTAATAACATCGTGATTGGATGCTGCCTCTTATACATCCTCATCACTCCCTTTCGCTAATTCTGCGATTTTCGTTTTCAACCTTTCTGCTTCATACATCGTTAAGCCTGGGATGCTGTGAGAAGTTGCCGCTGTTGAAATGTGTAATTCTGCTAATCCATATTTTCTCATAATTGGACCTTGTTCAATCGTCACGTGCTGTACACGAATCATCGGTACTAATACGCGCTTTACGAC
>NZ_JAWRYN010001611.1:0-236 GCF_046534585.1 Peribacillus sp. SIMBA_075
ATGGCCACAACAGCCACAACCGCATCGAACATAAAGATCTGTAAAATGGTCGAGTGGCTTTCAATCAAACCTGTTACGACCGGGATGACAATGGCCGACACCCCGCCGGCTGTTGAGATAATCCCTGTCATCGTTCCTTTGTTCTTCCAGAAGAATTCAGCCATCACCGTTAATGTCAGCTGAAAGACACCAGCTGTTGAAAATCCCAATACAAATGAATTGACAGTTCCTATGAC
>NZ_JAWRYN010001612.1:0-236 GCF_046534585.1 Peribacillus sp. SIMBA_075
ATCGCCTGGCAAATGATGAGGCGTTCCAAAAAGAAGCAGAGCAACGCATTAAAGAACAAGCCGGGGCATTGAACGGTGAAACAGCAGGCGGTTCAGAAGAAGCTGCGGCAAGCGAACATTTCACCTATGATGGCGGGACGAAAAAGTTCTTGAATCGCAATTTGTCATTTAAGGATTTCACGCTCCGCAGCGTGGGCGATAATGTGGAAATCTGGGTCGCTAATGATTTAGCATAT
>NZ_JAWRYN010001613.1:0-236 GCF_046534585.1 Peribacillus sp. SIMBA_075
ATAAAGGCCTAGAGAACCTAAAGAAAAACGGTGAATATGACAAAATCATTGATAAATATTTGAAGTCATAACACAAGCGAGGCGCGCTCCGAGCGCGCTTTCTTTATGTGTACATCGTATGTGAATTAGGGAGGGACAAACATGGATACGATTATGAATGCATTTCCATATTTAATGGATGGTTTGCAAACCACTTTATACATCTTTGGTGTTGCTATCATTTTAGGGTTTATCAT
>NZ_JAWRYN010001614.1:0-236 GCF_046534585.1 Peribacillus sp. SIMBA_075
GCTTAAGGTGAAGGGGCTTTCGCAGGACGAGAACCGCATGACCGTCACCCGTCTTCACACCCGCGCGCGCGAGGCGTGCCCGGCCGGCCCGCGCAGGAGCGCCGCCGATGTCGCTTCCGCCGGCCTGCTGCTGGTCCTGCTGGGTGCAGCGATCCCGCCGGCGCATGCGGAAATCGCGGCGCCCGCTTCGGCGCCGGCAGCCGCGAAGACAGCCACGACCGTCTCCCCGGACCAGG
>NZ_JAWRYN010001615.1:0-235 GCF_046534585.1 Peribacillus sp. SIMBA_075
TTCTACAGCTACATAACGCAGGCTTTCCTTTACATCTTCCTTCACCTTTAACTTCGGAATTAAATCCACATAGCCAATAATCGCTGTTAGCGGTGTTTTTAGCTCATGTGTAATACGGTCTAAGAAATCTTTCTGCTTCTCTTTCTCCTCTTTCAATTGCTTAATATGCAGTTCAATTCCATCCGCCATTGCATTAAAAGATGCTGAAAGCTGAGCAATTTCCACATATTCATTT
>NZ_JAWRYN010000187.1:0-379 GCF_046534585.1 Peribacillus sp. SIMBA_075
CGAGATCCAATTTGCCGACTTTATTATGCCAGCAGTCAATCAGATCGTCAGTGAAGCCGCAAAAATGCGCTATCGCTCAAATAATGATTGGAATTGCCCGATCACGATTCGTGCTCCGTTCGGGGGAGGAGTTCACGGCGCACTCTACCACTCTCAATCAGTGGAAGCGATGTTTACCAATATTCCAGGCTTGAAAGTGGTGGCTCCGTCCACCCCGTATGATGCAAAGGGCCTTCTGAAAGCAGCCATTCGCGATGAAGATCCAGTGCTCTTTTTCGAGCATAAGCGTTTGTATCGCCTGATTAAAGGTGAAGTTCCTGATCATGACTACGTTTTGCCAATTGGCAAAGCAGATGTAAAGCGTGAAGGTACTGATATT
>NZ_JAWRYN010001616.1:0-235 GCF_046534585.1 Peribacillus sp. SIMBA_075
TGTTATGATTCCTAATAAACTAATAGTTACCTTTTTCATTTTAGTCTCTGCCTCTCTATAGCTTTTTTTCTTGATTGAGAACTTGAATAGAAATATTCACTTGCTTTGAGTGTATTTCCTTCTTCATAGTATTTTAAGGCTAATGATTCTTCATATTTTTCTATATTCTCATATAGTTCTTCTCGATTGAAGTATTCAATTCCTTTTAAAACAATATTTTCAAACTCATTCGCAG
>NZ_JAWRYN010001617.1:0-235 GCF_046534585.1 Peribacillus sp. SIMBA_075
TGTGACCATTAACTCCTTCACAATCCCGCTCTTTAATGCTTCTTCTACTAAATGTTTCCCCTCAACGAGAAATAGCCCCGTTTTCGTTCGTTCTTTTTTTGTATGCAGCTTTTTCCATTGTTTAATACTTGCGTTTTTAGCTGATTCTATATATTTCAAGCGACTTTAACTCCTTTAAATATCATGAATTTATTATATCTCATGCACACTACATAATAAACCTGTCTTTGAGACA
>NZ_JAWRYN010001618.1:0-235 GCF_046534585.1 Peribacillus sp. SIMBA_075
CGTTTCATCGGATTTGGCGGATCTTGATCCACAGGAACGGTTGCTAGACCCTTTGGGAGCAATGAATCATCAATGGGATGTCCCAATGGATCGACTGCCTTGCCAATGAGCCCTCCTCCCACCTTTATCTCAAGGCTCCGTCCGCTTCCTTCCACGATACAACCCGGTGCTATATCACTAACAGCTGTAAATGGCATTAAAATAACCATTTCATCACGGAAACCGACAACTTCGG
>NZ_JAWRYN010001619.1:0-235 GCF_046534585.1 Peribacillus sp. SIMBA_075
CCCCGAACATACTGATATCGGTATTGGTGCTGGGGAAACGATGACAGAAGGTGTATACCGAGCACTCCAAAAACATTTAAATAATAAGTTATATGAACGCCAATCACATATGCTAGAAGAGATTACAGAGCTTTATTTAACCGAAATTCATGATAAACATTGTAGGTTTTACTACGATGCTCTCTCTACAATTCATGAAATACCTAAAGTAGGAATGAGTGAGGAGTTACTTGGT
>NZ_JAWRYN010001620.1:0-235 GCF_046534585.1 Peribacillus sp. SIMBA_075
CTAACGCTTTTTGCTTTAGCTCTTTTAAACGTGCTTCCATTTGGAACCCTCCTAATTTTAAAAATAAAAAAACCTCGCTCCCAAAAAGGGACGAGGTAAATTCGCGGTACCACCCTAAATTGACAGACCAGGTCTGCCCACTCATTAGTTATAACGATCAATTCTGACCGGAACGCCTTTACATATATATGGTCCTGGCGTCAACTCCAGAGGTGAATTCACTTCCGTCTACCAT
>NZ_JAWRYN010001621.1:0-235 GCF_046534585.1 Peribacillus sp. SIMBA_075
GCTGTTCCTTGATGACGGCCATCCAACCTGGTCGAAAATGCCATCCGCAGCCCGGCCATGAACCGTCGCAATGCGCTTTTTGCGGGTCACGATGAAGGTGGCCGCAATTGGGCCCGGTTCGCCAGTCTCATCGGCACATGCAAGGTGAACGGAATCGAGCCCTATGCCTATCTGCGCGATCTCTTCACCAGCTTCGCCAACGGTCACCTCGTCTGAAATATCGACGCCCTGATGC
>NZ_JAWRYN010000188.1:0-378 GCF_046534585.1 Peribacillus sp. SIMBA_075
TAGGCCACCAAACCAGATAATCGCAATCGAGGTCACGTTCATCATCAGCATCATGATTGGCATCATCGCCGCCATGATCTGATTCGCTTTGATCGCAGTCGCCGTGAGGTCTTGATTGGCCTGATCAAAACGTGCGCGCTCATGCTCGGTTCGATTAAAGGCACGTACGACACGGATTCCGGTCAAATATTCGCGCAACACTAAATTCAAACGGTCGATCTTGGTTTGCATCATCTTGAAATAAGGAATACCTTTCGACCCGATCAAGTAAATCGCCAAAGCCAGGATCGGGATCGCCCCAATAATGACAAGAGAAAGCTTGGCATCCTTGGATACCGCCATGATAATCCCACCGATACACATCATCGGTGCCATAAC
>NZ_JAWRYN010001622.1:0-235 GCF_046534585.1 Peribacillus sp. SIMBA_075
CTATTTGGAGCCGAAAGAATTCTATAAATTGATGCAAGACCAGGATACAGTGGTCATCGATGCACGCAATGACTACGAATACGATTTGGGGCATTTCCGCGGTGCGGTACGTCCTGACGTAGAAACCTTCCGCGATTTGCCGGAATGGATCCGCGAAAACAAAGAGCAGTTTGAGGGCAAGAAAATTTTGACGTATTGCACAGGCGGCATCCGCTGTGAAAAATTCTCAGGCTGG
>NZ_JAWRYN010001623.1:0-235 GCF_046534585.1 Peribacillus sp. SIMBA_075
GGTAAGCAACAATCTACCTTTTTGTTTCACGATTACGAAACCTTTGGAACGCACCCCGCGTTAGATCGCCCTGCACAGTTCGCAGCCATTCGCACTGATAACGAATTCAATGTCATCGGCGAACCCGAAGTCTTTTACTGCAAGCCCGCGGATGACTATTTACCCCAGCCTGGAGCAGTATTAATTACCGGTATTACCCCGCAGGAAGCACGGGCGAAAGGAGAAAACGAAGCCG
>NZ_JAWRYN010001624.1:0-235 GCF_046534585.1 Peribacillus sp. SIMBA_075
GGTTCAACTTCTCCAATGAAACCTGCAGCCGCTTCATCAGTTTCCACTTCTACAAGTGCAGCGGTATCAAGTGGAGAGACCGGCAACGCATCAAAATACGGGGAACAGTTCACGTCTGAATTCGAGAAGGGACTAAATAATAAAGTCATCTCAATGGAGCAATGGAAGCAAGCTAATATCAAGCAACCATTTACTCAAATTCAGGCATCGACTCCGCTTTATGGTGTGCAAACTG
>NZ_JAWRYN010001625.1:0-235 GCF_046534585.1 Peribacillus sp. SIMBA_075
TCAGGCTTGCTCAGAGCCCCGCAACACGAGCTCCCTGGGGATTGGCCTCTTGGGGAGTATGGCCAGTAGGGGTTGTTGCGGCTGGCGTTCAGTATTGTGACCGGCACGTTCAGCTGCCGATATCGGGAAGTTCCCGACACCCATCGCGATATTCCCGACAGCCCCCGAGGCACGCCCCTCCGCGCGGATTCCGGTAAGGCGGGCGATCGGAGACAATCGAGGAATGAGCAAAATC
>NZ_JAWRYN010001626.1:0-235 GCF_046534585.1 Peribacillus sp. SIMBA_075
TGGCCGACATGGATGCCACGAGCAGGCGCATCGCCGTGAAACTGCTTCGCGAGCAGGGCCGGGTCGATTCCACCGGGGCGACCTCGCTGATCGTGTACCACGCCACTGGGCCCGGTCGCCGGAATGAAAGCCCTCGCAATGGCGCAGACGCGGGAATGGAGGAAAAGCCATCGGCTGCACCAGCAGGCGCGACGGCGGCGGCCCCCACTTCTCCTCTCGCGAACGTCGCCACTCC
>NZ_JAWRYN010001627.1:0-235 GCF_046534585.1 Peribacillus sp. SIMBA_075
AGCACCAGGTTCAGATTCAGAAGAAACAACAGGCGGCGAAGATGCGAGCGGCGATTATACAATCGGCTTCTCGATCTCGACCTTGAACAACCCGTTCTTCGTTACTTTGAGTGAAGGCGCAGAAGCCAAAGCTTCTGAACTGGGCGCAAGCCTATCAGTTGTCGATGCGCAAGACGATGCTTCGAAACAGGCAAGTGATGTAGAAGATTTGATCCAGCAAGGGGTAGACATGATT
>NZ_JAWRYN010001628.1:0-235 GCF_046534585.1 Peribacillus sp. SIMBA_075
GATCATGAGTGCTGTGGCAGACAGTAAGGATCAAAGCACGCGAATACAAAAAGAGCTGGAAAACTTTTTCCGGGTAATGGAGGATATGAACCAAGCGGTCGCTCAGGTAGCGATCTCTGCGGATGAGCTCTCCGATATCACTGAAAATCTGTAAAGGCAATTCCGTATGGACAAACACACCCCGTATTTTCAGGTGGTGTGTTTTTTTTATATCCAATTTAATTGATCGGAATAT
>NZ_JAWRYN010001629.1:0-235 GCF_046534585.1 Peribacillus sp. SIMBA_075
GTACCAGGCCCACCGACCCGCTGTTGATCTGGTCGCCCAGCTCGGTGATCGCCGTGGTGTTGCCGGCGATGGCCGCGGTGTTGCCCGCGATAGCATCGGTGTTTCCGGCCACCGCACCGTCCAGCGCGCTCACCGCGTCGCCGACGTTGTCGACCGTCTCCCCGCCCACGCTGTAGCTCGGCGCGGAGATCGTGCCGTCCTCGTTGACCTTGGCGCCGCCGCCGAAGGCGTCGGC
>NZ_JAWRYN010001630.1:0-235 GCF_046534585.1 Peribacillus sp. SIMBA_075
AGTGCTGCTTCTTTCCCCTTAACCTTTTCTCCATTAGGGAGTTCATAATACCCTCCACCTACATGAACAATATCAGGGACAACAGGTTTATAATCACCAAGTGGTTCAGTCTCAAGGAATCCTTCTTTTTGTAGGAATTCTACTCTTTCTTGGTCATCTGTTTTATATGATTCTCCAACACTATAATGCACATAGGAGAACTTATCGCGAAACGCTGTAATTACTTTAAATTCTT
>NZ_JAWRYN010001631.1:0-235 GCF_046534585.1 Peribacillus sp. SIMBA_075
TTCAAATTTTACTAGATTATAAAAAATAGTATTGGCAATTGTCAACAAAATTTATAAAAAATGTATTTTATAATGATATTAAAAATTGATCTAAAAAACTGCACATATCAAGATGTGCAGTGAAATGAGCTTACGTTTCAAAAGTATTTTTATGTTCCTGCTGTAAGGCACGTTCACGCTTATAGCTGACGAAGCTGATGATACAACCAACAAGAGTAATCAATGCACATACAAG
>NZ_JAWRYN010001632.1:0-235 GCF_046534585.1 Peribacillus sp. SIMBA_075
CCGGACGATTCGATGACGATGTAATCGATCTCGCCCTGTTCCACCAACTTTTTAACTTCTCCGATCAAGTCTTCGCGCAAAGTACAGCAAATGCAGCCATTTTGCATTTCGACCAGCTTTTCTTCCGTGCGGGAAAATCCGCCGTTTTGGATGAGCGCACCATCGATATTCACTTCGCTCATATCGTTGACGATGACTGCGACTTTCAATCCGTCCCGATTCGCCAGGATATGAT
>NZ_JAWRYN010001633.1:0-235 GCF_046534585.1 Peribacillus sp. SIMBA_075
TTCCTGGATCACGCGCTCGACCCTGATCGGTCGGGCAGGATGCTTTACGGAGGCGACTTCGGGGACCCCGCGAATAACGGGCAGACAGTTCTCAACGGTATCGCCGCGTCGGATCTGACCCCGCGGCCCGCGATGTTTGAATTGCGCGGAATCTTCAGTCCCATCTGCGTCGTCTCAGACGCGCAGGCCGCCCACGCGGGTCGGCTCAGGATTCGCAACCGACAGTCCTTTGAGA
>NZ_JAWRYN010001634.1:0-235 GCF_046534585.1 Peribacillus sp. SIMBA_075
GTAACATTTATCATTTATAATGATTTATTTTAAATCATATAAAAATAAAAAGAACATAAGTTCTGCTTTTGTGGTAAAATATTCATATGGGTTCTTTATTTACGAAAAATGCATCATTGCATATTTTATTCCGTAAAACATGAGAAACGTTGATATACAAAGGTTTCTCAACTTTCTCAATATTTGTCTGATAACTCTATGACTGAATGTTGGGAAATTTGTGGTATTATGATAG
>NZ_JAWRYN010001635.1:0-235 GCF_046534585.1 Peribacillus sp. SIMBA_075
TGGGCAAAGAAACCCATTAAGGAGTTGACTAATTTCAAAAGACTCCCACTCAAAAAATGAGGGGGAGTCTTTTGAAATATGGGCGTCAAGGGGAAAACTTCCCCTATTTTCAATAGCCAGATGATAATAATGCTTTGATTTCAATACATGCCGAATTATCTCTAAACAAGCATAGCTTTTTCATATGGTTTCCGATCTAATTTATCACTAGGAATTGCTTTCCATACCTTTATAC
>NZ_JAWRYN010001636.1:0-235 GCF_046534585.1 Peribacillus sp. SIMBA_075
CATTAAAACCAGCAATATTCGTTATATTTGGGGGTTTTAATGTTTGTCCTAACCCTTGCAAAATAGAAGCAGTTGTAATCGACAATGAACTAAATAAAATAGATAAAGATAAAATGGATAAAACATCTGACCCATCACTATTTTCAAACAACATAATATTCGTAGGCTGAATAATACAAGTTAATCCAATGGCAGCTGCAAATCCAATAACAAATGTTATTTTCATTGCTAACTT
>NZ_JAWRYN010001637.1:0-235 GCF_046534585.1 Peribacillus sp. SIMBA_075
CGATCGACTAGATCGCCGCGGTCACCACGATCTCGATCTTCCAGTCCGGACAGGCCAGCTTGGCCTGCACGGTCGCGCGCGCCGGGGTGAAGCCCGGGGCGACCCATTCGTCCCAGACCTCGTTCATCGCGGCGAAGTCGGCGATGTCGGCCAGGAAGATCTCCGCACGCAGGATCTTGGTCTTGTCGGTGGCGCCGAGCGCGAGCAGGCGGTCGATCTCGGCCAGCACCTGGCG
>NZ_JAWRYN010001638.1:0-234 GCF_046534585.1 Peribacillus sp. SIMBA_075
GCTTCACTTATGGAGTACATCAGATCAATGGGAATATATTATTACCCACTTCCTGATGGCAGCTAACTTCTTCATTGTTTATATTTCAACCCATCTATTAAAAAAGGTTATCCTTAAAAATAAAGAGTTAACTGAACGGGTAAGAGTGCTTGAGCAATACATTGGAGAATCAAAATTATTAACAAGACAAGAATTCGAAAGACGACAAGCATTATTAACAACTGCAATGAATCG
>NZ_JAWRYN010001639.1:0-234 GCF_046534585.1 Peribacillus sp. SIMBA_075
TAATCTTTTCTGCACTTTTTTTAATACGGGCAAATTCTTCGCGATCATATTGCTTAGGCAAGTCAACCCAGCCTAAATAATCACTGCCTGCACCCGTTTGCTCATGAATATTATGATGGGCTACCTTCACAAAATCTTTTAAATATGTAAGCTCATGTTCTTGAAAGAAAGGTAACGCTTTCGAGTAGTCAAATTGAATATGTGTCATCGCTTGTAAGCCCTCCATTACGTTAG
>NZ_JAWRYN010001640.1:0-234 GCF_046534585.1 Peribacillus sp. SIMBA_075
GGGGTAGCCGACTGGTCAACAAAATATTGAATCAGGTTCTTTTCTTCGGTTCGACTTTGAACAATTTGTGCAGGGGTATCTTTGGTTTTGGTCAGTTGCTTTCGAAAGAAGAGGAGGATATAGTCCAGAATTTCATCGATGGATAGATTTCCACCGACAAGCCCATGGTCAGCCCCTTTTACACGAAGAAAGCTGGCATCCTCCAGCGCTGCATACAAAAGCTCAGCTTGATGG
>NZ_JAWRYN010001641.1:0-234 GCF_046534585.1 Peribacillus sp. SIMBA_075
GCCATTCGATCGCCGACAAATCCAAATGGTTGGTCGGTTCATCGAGCAACAGGACAGAAGGCTTGCGCAAAATGAGCTGCGCGAGCATCACTTTCGTCTTCTCGCCGCCGCTCAGCGAATCAAACCGCTGGCCCGTAAGCGGTGTGACGCCAAGGCCGTTCGCCACGGCTGCGATCTTCGATTCCGTCTCATACCCGCCGGCTTCCATAAACTGCTCTTGCAATTCGCCGTATT
>NZ_JAWRYN010001642.1:0-234 GCF_046534585.1 Peribacillus sp. SIMBA_075
GGCGACTGGCTGTCCGACTATTTCGAATGCGATTTGGTTCATGGTAACTCTCCATGCACGGCAAAGTATTCCAGAATCGGCAATAGGTCTTGAACTTGGTCTTGTGTCAAATGCATCCGAGTAGTCAGCTGGACATCGTCAGGAATCGGATACGCAACCCATCCAGTTCCGCCTTCTTTTGTTTTCGAAGCCATGATTTGCGGATCTGCATCATCCACTCCGAACCATATGGCG
>NZ_JAWRYN010001643.1:0-234 GCF_046534585.1 Peribacillus sp. SIMBA_075
GGTCCATACTTTTACTTACCGAAAATGGAAAGCCATTTAGAAGCAAGGTTATGGAATGATGTTTTCGTATTTGCTCAAAAATATATTGGTATTCCAAACG
This sequence comes from Peribacillus sp. SIMBA_075, assembly GCF_046534585.1. Taxonomy (NCBI): domain Bacteria; kingdom Bacillati; phylum Bacillota; class Bacilli; order Caryophanales; family Bacillaceae; genus Peribacillus; species Peribacillus sp. SIMBA_075. Next base: position 101 of record NZ_JAWRYN010001643.1, read on the forward strand.
GAACGATCAAAGCGACGGTGTTACTGGAAACGATTCACGCTTCGTTTGAAATGGATGAAATTTTGTATGAGCTTAAAGATCATTCTGCTGGGTTAAATTGCGGAAGATGGGATTATATTTTCAGCTTTCTAAAG
>NZ_JAWRYN010001644.1:0-234 GCF_046534585.1 Peribacillus sp. SIMBA_075
GTAGTAGTTGGATCGAAGAATAAAACGAAAGTTGGTGCTGTGGAGAAAGTTTGGAAAGATGCTACAATTACATCTCTTTCTGTTCCTTCAGGGGTAGCAAACCAGCCGTTTACAGATGAAGAGACGATGCAAGGAGCGGTTAATAGAGCGAAGCGAGCGCTACAAGAAGGAGAAGCTCAAATTGGTATTGGATTAGAAGGTGGCGTAATGAAAACGGAGCACGGTTTATTTATG
>NZ_JAWRYN010001645.1:0-234 GCF_046534585.1 Peribacillus sp. SIMBA_075
TGTCTAAACCCATTCACTAATCTCATACTTTAGCATACAATAATATTGCCTTTCTAAATAATGTGAGCTCGTCACTTTCATTATAACTAGATATAATGAGTGCTTTAATTAGCGCTCTTTTTAATTAAATAAGGATTTTGTTAAAAAATTAATTAAAATCTCCATCCTGTTATACTGCATATGAAAAAGGAGCATTTATGAAAGTTTTAATATACATAGCCCTTACAATGGGAT
>NZ_JAWRYN010001646.1:0-234 GCF_046534585.1 Peribacillus sp. SIMBA_075
GTAAGCATTTAACAGCTTCACGTTACATTGGCACTTACACAACACGCTATCCAAAGTATTGCTCAGATAACATAAAGGAGCTATCTGACAAAGCCGATGAAGTCAGCAAACCGTATGGTTGGAGACAATGTAAGGACTGTTTTAAATAATAAGTATGAGATTAGCAAAAAAACTCAGTTGAATAAATACAGTGGGATTGTGATTGTGAACATTTCGTCAACTGGTGTCGTTACT
>NZ_JAWRYN010001647.1:0-234 GCF_046534585.1 Peribacillus sp. SIMBA_075
GACATTTATTAAAAGCTGGGCACAATGAAGATGTAATGATGTTAGTACGAAGTATTTTTGAAAATTATTTAAGTACTCGATATCTACATGAAAATGAAAACAAACTTGATAACTTTATTAAAAACCCTATAAAAGTTGCGTTAGCCTTTTATAATGTTCAATCAGATGGGGTACTAGTAAACCGAAATCAGGAGGAGATTGGAAAGCAAGAAAACCCGAGTACCTTTAAAATGG
>NZ_JAWRYN010001648.1:0-234 GCF_046534585.1 Peribacillus sp. SIMBA_075
AGTCGGTATCTTTTAATCTAATAAACAGTTATGGAAGGATGGAGGGGCTTATGCTTATTTACTGTTTGTGTTTTAACATAAGAGGGGGTCAAGATAAGCACTGACCGCTTCTAAGCATCGGGGATACTCTCTTCCACATAAAAAAGAAAGTTTTATAAATAATCTATCTATATAGAAAAAATAAACCTCTCCGCAAGCAGAGAGGTTTATTCAGGAAACTAACTCAAATGGCTT
>NZ_JAWRYN010001649.1:0-234 GCF_046534585.1 Peribacillus sp. SIMBA_075
GCTACCATGTCGCTCACGACGCTCAGGCTGAGGGCTTATCCATCATTGATGCCGGTCACAACATAGAGAAGATCATGAAAGAAAAGCTGGCATCCTATTTACAGCAGCAATTAAAAGAAAATGGTTATGAAACGGAAGTTATCGCATCGCGGCTGCACACTGATCCGTTCCAATTTGTGTAAAAAGGCAGAAGAGACCAGCTGCCAGTTGAAGTGTAGGAGGATTTCAATGTGC
>NZ_JAWRYN010001650.1:0-234 GCF_046534585.1 Peribacillus sp. SIMBA_075
GTAGAAGAGCTGGGAGATTGTGCCATTGCAGTGACAGCTGCATCCGAAACTTTCCCGACCCGCGAGTTTGAAGCAGCGAAGCACTTGGCAGCCCAGCTCGGTGCTCGTTTTGTGACCACCGAAATTCGTGAAATGGAAAACCCCAATTTTGTCTCCAATCCAGTAAACCGCTGCTTTTTTTGCAAGGATGGGCTATATGAGCACTTGGGATTACTAGCTGAAAAAAATCAATGG
>NZ_JAWRYN010001651.1:0-234 GCF_046534585.1 Peribacillus sp. SIMBA_075
GGAGGCTTTTATCTAACTTATTATATACTTATTTCCTTACCAATTCGATGTGAAGGAGAGAAAGTCATGTTGCCAAGGATGACAACGAAGTCAGCTCCGGTAGCCTTGGGAACGTTACGTGTATTACCATGGAAAGTCTCATTTGCAAGTAAAGCGAAGGCCACCGCTTCTGTCGCTTCAGAAGAGTATCCCAACTCTTCTTGAGTCAATACTTGCATATAATTGCCAAGAAGT
>NZ_JAWRYN010001652.1:0-234 GCF_046534585.1 Peribacillus sp. SIMBA_075
CATGCCCCTCTGGATAGCGCTGCCAGATGGCGCGCAGTTCACGAGTCGTAGGGCAATTGAACGCGGGCAGTTCTTTGCGGTGCATAGCGTGCCTGTATGGATATACAGTGTACCGCGCGGTAATATGGGGTCGTCAAGAACGAAAATAGGGGACGGCTGATGTGTACCAACTACAAAGCTCCTGACGAGGATCCCGGCATCAACGAGTTGAAGATCGGCATTGGCGACCTGTAT
>NZ_JAWRYN010001653.1:0-234 GCF_046534585.1 Peribacillus sp. SIMBA_075
GATGCCGCGATCGCGCATCTGCCGGTCGGTGACCACGGAAATCGACTGCGGGGTTTCCAGGATCGAGGTGTTGGTCTTGGTGGCGGTGCCGCTGTCCTTGGCGATCGGCGCGGTGACCTGGACCGTGTCCAGGGTGCGGGCGTCGTCGGCGGCAGCCGCGGCAGCGGCGGTGAGGGGCGCCAGGACCAGGGCCAGGGCGAGGTGGCGAAGCGGGTGGGTCGGGTGCATGACGGG
>NZ_JAWRYN010001654.1:0-234 GCF_046534585.1 Peribacillus sp. SIMBA_075
CTATGTGGGATTCCATACGAACAGCCACTTCTGGACTTTGCAACATATGATAAATAATTTCTCTTTCTGCCCTTTCAAAACCTGTTAACTTCGGTTTTGTTTGAACAATTTGAGACGGCTTAGAAACCTGCTTTACTTGTTTTTGCTGTACCTTTTGTTCTTTGCGATATTGGTGCAATTGATTCAAAAGAGTTTCCATTGAATACGAAAATTCTTGCGATAATGACTTCAAAT
>NZ_JAWRYN010000189.1:0-376 GCF_046534585.1 Peribacillus sp. SIMBA_075
CTCTGTCTTTTGTTGTCTCGTCAACCAGTGTTTCAGCAAGCAATCGATACTGCTCAATCTTATCGCGACTTTCGTTAGATTCATCTAGCAGGCTTTGGTTTTTCAAAGCTTGGGATTTTATTTTCTCTATGTTTTCATCTGCTTTTGTACAGTAATCTTCCATTTCTTCAGTTAAATGGTTCGATGAGCTGTGCAGGTGTTCCATTTCTTTTTTTATGGATGCAGATGCTCTTACATTCCTTTTTATTTCTTCAATTAGACTGGTTGATTTTGTTAATGATGTTAATACTTCCTTGTTTAGCTTTCTTAGTTCTTTCAAGCTAATTTCTTTAGCTGATTTTGGATTGTAAGAAAGAAATCTAAATAGAGGTTTTAG
>NZ_JAWRYN010001655.1:0-234 GCF_046534585.1 Peribacillus sp. SIMBA_075
CGGCGCCTTCGGTTCGATGCCCATCAAATTCATAATCGTCGGCATCATATCGATTTGCCCACCGAAGTTGGAATTCACTTCAGATTCGAACAATCCAGTGGCAGCGATAATGAATGGCAACAAGAAACGGTCTTTCAAGGAATATCTATGGCCTAGCAACTCGGCCATCAGCTCGTTGTCGTTTTCCGTCATCGGCCGGCCGTGAAGCCCGGAATGGTCGCCGTTGACTACAAT
>NZ_JAWRYN010001656.1:0-234 GCF_046534585.1 Peribacillus sp. SIMBA_075
GGAAGCAGCCGTCCTGACGTTTACGTTGAACTCAGCAGCGTACATCTCCGAGACGATTCGCGGCGGGATTTTGGCCGTCGACAAAGGGCAGTGGGAAGCAGCAAAAGCTCTGGGGATTCCTTACAGACGGATGATGCTGGATATCATCTTGCCGCAAGGGATCAAAAATATATTGCCTGCGCTTGTGAATGAAACAATTGCTCTCTTGAAAGAATCAGCTCTCGTTTCCACCAT
>NZ_JAWRYN010001657.1:0-234 GCF_046534585.1 Peribacillus sp. SIMBA_075
AGAGGCCGAAGCCGTTTGGGCAGAAGCACTGCGTCACGATGGTCCGGTAGTCGTCGACTTCCGTGTAGCACAGGAGGAAAACGTATATCCGATGGTAGCATCAGGCGACACATTAGATCAGATGGAATTGGGGGACGACTAGGATGCAGCAACATACCATTTCCGTTCTCGTCAACGACCAGCCAGGCGTTTTGACCCGAGTAGCAACACTGTTTGGTCAGCGCGGTTTCAACA
>NZ_JAWRYN010001658.1:0-234 GCF_046534585.1 Peribacillus sp. SIMBA_075
TGCATTAATCCCAGCCATAAGCCCTTGTCCTGCCGCCTCTTCGTAACCAGAAGTTCCGTTAATTTGTCCTGCTGTATATAAATTCTTAATTTTTTTCGTTTCAAGTGTTGGCCATAGTTGTGTTGGCACGATTGCATCATATTCAATTGCATAACCCGTACGCATCATTTCAACATTTTCCAGGCCAGGAATTGTTCTAAGCATTGCACGCTGTACATCTTCTGGTAAGCTCGT
>NZ_JAWRYN010001659.1:0-234 GCF_046534585.1 Peribacillus sp. SIMBA_075
ACAAGCTTACTTTAGGACAAAGAGTTCTTACTTTATATGGAGTAGGGACAGTAGTGGAAGTACATAAGAACGATCAATATGGAGTTGCTGATGATGAATACAATATGGCCGAGCTTTATGACAGAAGTGAATTAGCTCAATTAAGGGGGTGATGTCGTGTTTAAGGTACACGATGCAGTAATAGTCAACCATAACAAAGAGAGGGCAATAGTGGCTACAGTGTCGACTCGATAT
>NZ_JAWRYN010001660.1:0-233 GCF_046534585.1 Peribacillus sp. SIMBA_075
TGATACTAATAGATCGAGGACTTAACCAACGCTTTTTAAAAAATGAAATACCTTCTTATTATCTAGTTTTGAAGGAATGAAAATTTCTTCTTGCATTTTCTCAAAAAGACGTTATAATAATATATGTCTTGAAAAAATGTTAACAATGTTTGGTGACGATAGCGAAGAGGTCACACCCGTTCCCATTCCGAACACGGCAGTTAAGCTCTTCAGCGCCGATGGTAGTTGGGGGT
>NZ_JAWRYN010001661.1:0-233 GCF_046534585.1 Peribacillus sp. SIMBA_075
GTGCCTGCTTGTCGGCGATCCGCGAGATCGCTGCCAGCTGCGGCTGCAGCGGCGCCAGGCCCTTGTTCTCGATGCCGGTCTCGTCCATGAAGGCGGCGTAGTAGTCGCCGATCTTGCGGTCCTCGCCGCTGGCGCGGTCGTTGGCGGCGGCGCCCTCGATGATGTCGCGGGTGTGCTGCTCGGTGTCGACGACGATGCGGGTGAAGCTGTTGTAGCTGGAGCGGTCCGCCGGG
>NZ_JAWRYN010000190.1:0-376 GCF_046534585.1 Peribacillus sp. SIMBA_075
CATTCCTTTTTGCAATTGAGAGGTGTATAGCCTTCCCCAATAATACAAGCTTCGTTTGATCATATCGTGATTGTTATTCAATTGTATTTCTACATTTACCTTTGTTCCTGTATTTAATGTAGTCGAAATATCTAAAATGGATAATTTATCTTCTTCATATTCTCGATGCAAATGTGGATCTTCTAATTGCAGGGAAACAATAGGTGATTCTAAAGAATCCTGTAACATCGCATTTAAAAAAGCAATTAGAATATCTTCATTTCCACTTGTGCCAAATAGTTGTTTAAAAGCAAAATCAATGCGTAAATTTACTAATTTTTGGTTGGACATGGGTTTTCCTCTCCCCATCTCATATGATGTTTTTCTTTCATTGTAC
>NZ_JAWRYN010001662.1:0-233 GCF_046534585.1 Peribacillus sp. SIMBA_075
GCCCATTCCACTGTTTCCTGACGTGACGCCGTTCCGATCACGGTAAGTCCCGCCAGCTTTGCGATCTGCGTAGCAATTGATCCGACACCGCCCGCAGCACCGATAATGAGGAGGTTCTTGCCTTCATTGTCTTGAGGGTTTTTCGAAATCCCCAAGCGCACGAACAAGGCTTCCATCGCCGTCAATCCAGTCAATGGCAGTGCGGCTGCATGTGCAAAATCCAAGTTTTTCGG
>NZ_JAWRYN010001663.1:0-233 GCF_046534585.1 Peribacillus sp. SIMBA_075
GACGATGTAGAACACCACCGCACGTCCTCCGTTGTAGATTGCCATGTCGTTCTCCTTCCGAACCTGTCACGCCTGGACGTCGTGCTCACGCCGACCCGCGCGGAAGCCGCCGACGATGGCGAGGCGTCCGCTGAGCATCACCTCGTTCACCAGGTCGCCGAGGCACTGGTCGCACAGCGCAGGCCACTCCCTCACGTAGATGGAGTAGTCGCGCTCGTCCCTGATCCGGAACT
>NZ_JAWRYN010001664.1:0-233 GCF_046534585.1 Peribacillus sp. SIMBA_075
TCAAGTTCATTATCATTGTAAGCATATTGAATTTTCTTACCTTGTTGTACTTTAAACAAAGGTGGCTGTGCAATATATATATAACCGCACTCAATTATTTGACGCATATAGCGATAGAAGAACGTTAATAATAGGGTACGAATATGTGCACCATCAACATCGGCATCTGTCATAATAATAACTTTATGATAGCGAGCTTTTTCAATAGCAAAATCCCCACCAATATTTGTACC
>NZ_JAWRYN010001665.1:0-233 GCF_046534585.1 Peribacillus sp. SIMBA_075
CACAATCCCACTTAATAATTGTCCTATTCCAGAACTCTGTCCATTAATTAATAAGTTGAAAAGATTTTTTCTTGTTTGAGTTTTTCCTACGAATGCATCATACTTTTTCATTTTATATACACCCGATAAAATTAATGCTACCCCAATAACGATAAGTACTATTTTTAAAGCCACTATATTTACCTCCACTTATTATGTATATGTTGAATTTTCCTCAATCATTTTTTAGTTGT
>NZ_JAWRYN010001666.1:0-233 GCF_046534585.1 Peribacillus sp. SIMBA_075
TCAGTCCCTGGCCGGGGTCGGCGGCCTCATCAAGGGGACTCGGTAGAAATACCGAGGCGAAGGGCGGCCGACCGCCTGCAAACTGCGCCCAACAACCTGTCGCAGGAAGCCCCATGAGCTGGCCCTGGTTCTCGCAACTGGCCGCCGCCGTCGATCCCGGCCCGCACTACCTGCTGTCGCTGTCGGATGTATTCCTGCTGCTGTTCATCATGATCGGCCCGGTCAAGTCGATC
>NZ_JAWRYN010001667.1:0-233 GCF_046534585.1 Peribacillus sp. SIMBA_075
CGGGTAATTCCACGCGACATGAGGTAGTAGATAGACTCTTCACTGAAGCGTCCTACCGAAGCAGCATGGCCCGCTTTGACATCGTCCTCATCGATCAACAGGATCGGGTTGGCATCGCCGCGAGATTTATCGCTCAGCATCAGGATGTTTTCCGCCTGTACGCCGTTTGCTTTTTCAGCGCCTTTTTCAATTTTGGTGATACCGTTCAAAATGCTGACTGCTTCACCTGTCAT
>NZ_JAWRYN010000191.1:0-376 GCF_046534585.1 Peribacillus sp. SIMBA_075
TGACAGCGTCTGTTAATGCTTTTTCTAGTTCTGCTGTGTATTTCATTTGCTCTTCTTTGCTCCAGCCTAGTTTCGCAGCCATGTAGTTGATTACTGCTTCTTTCCACTCGTATACCCAGTGGATGTTGAAGAACACAGCGCCTCTGCGGCGTACGAAGAAGTCGACTGGTTTGGCTGTCATTTCGTAATCCATTGCGTATACAAGCGGGATTAGAACGTCTAGCGGCATGTTGTATTCTTTCGCTTCGTCTTTATGTTTTTTCGCTAAGTCAAACAGTACGTCAACGTTAGAGCCGTAGAATTTCGCGAATTTTTCCGCTTGTGCTGTCGTTAAACCATATTTCGTACCTTCGCCTGCTTTTTTCGCAACAAATGC
>NZ_JAWRYN010000027.1:0-65806 GCF_046534585.1 Peribacillus sp. SIMBA_075
TATGCGATGAAAGTTGCACCTACGGTGCGAGCAGGGGGAAAAGGGAACGATAACTTCAAACCCTTACCTATCTGCATTATTAAGGAAGACAAAAAGATCAGCGTTTTTTATGAAAGAATAATCCAATTCAATAGTAGTATAAGGGCATGTTTTGATAATCTATTTTCAAAACATGCCCTTTGTATTTATTTATCAAAGTTTTTTGTATTAGTTTGAACAAACTTTGTTTCAAATCTACAATAAGATAGATTTTAATAGGTTATTGGACGTAGAATAATGAACAGGGTTTTATGACGTGAATAGTGACAAAAAAAGAGTTATTCAAAGCGTCATGACATGTGTTCAAAAAGGACGAGTTTTGGAACAAATAATAACTTATTTATGAAATGTTTGCTTTTTTACTTTTGTTCAGCAATCGGGCCAGATAATTGAACAACACCTTTAAAGAGAACTGTATATTCATGTATATAGATAAGATTGTGAAATATTGTACTTAAACTAAAGGATTCCATATTATGCCTAAAGTGCATACAAAAATTCCGGTATTCGATTGCATACCGGAATTTAATAGATTTAGTGGTGATGATTATGGTTTTGTCTTTGATTTGATTTTTATTTAATGGAATTATTTCCTGCATTTTAATTTTTATAATGCTAGAGTCAACCCTTTCCAAGTTGAGCTTCTATCAACTCGTTGGCTTCCATATTTCAATTTAAACCACATTTTCTTTACCTTGTTATATTTTAAACTTTAATATACCTTCATGATTTAAAGGAAATCTCTTTTGTTAATAAAATATCAACTTCTATTAGTTAAGGTAACGAACGGTGTTCAATTCTTAATAAAGATTAATTTGCAATTGTCACTTTCTTTCTTTATTGAGGAGATAAATAATTCCTTCAATAATAACCACCACGATTAAAGAAATCCCGAATAATGGCATAGCTAACCCTAAAACTATCATAAAGATAATAAAGCCAACCGAAAGACCACTTGAAGCTCTTGGTGGAGCTGAGAATTTACCCTCTTTTTTACGAGATAGCCACGTTTTAATTCCCAAAAAAATGACGAATAGGAAGGAGAGACAAACTGATAAGTTAATAAGTTTATTTGGCCAGCCAAATAAATGACCTTCATGTAATGGAATGCCCCATGTAAACCATTTTGCCAAAATGCCATAATCCTGATAGCTCACTTTTGAAATCAAGTTTCCACTATATTGATCGAAATAGGTTGTCATTTCATCATACGGGCTAACGTCTAAACCGGTCACACCAGTATTACTACCCTTAGATACAGTGTATACACCTTCTTCAGTCGCTGGATATATAATTGAATAAGGTTTCGAAATATGAGCTTCCTCAACCTTATTGATCAATTGTTCGACACTTAACATACTGCTGTCATTTGACATACCTGGCATAGCAGACATATCACCATGATGTGCATGAGACTCGCTTGATGTGGGTGCCTCATTTTTACGAGTAGCCCATGGAATTTCACTCATATCCGAAGTTGGCGGCTGTTGTTTTAGTGTTGGAATCCCAATAGAAGGATGCTCTTGAGCTGCTGAGTATATAAAATTGCCCATAAATGCTGACCAAGGTAAGCCGGTAAAAATAATGATAATCATGGGAATTGTAATAATTGTTCCCACTAACGCATGCAATTTTTTATTTTTTTGTCGCTTCGTTGGATTCTGTATTTTCTTCAATGCCCTTCCCTTAAAGGTCATGTAAAGACCAGTAAACAGCAAGAAGATTGCCCAGCATGCAGCTAATTCAACTAAATAATTTACAACAGTTCCACCTATAAAAAGTGAACTATGTATCTCTCTCATAACATTTGAAAATGTATGTTTCGCACTTTGACTACCGACCATCTCATAATTATCATCTAAGAATACATATTTTTGGTCGCCATCTTCATTTGTCATCGTTAAGCGTGTATTATACGGATCATCTAATAAAATAACTTTCGAGACAGAATAGCCTTTGTATTGCTCTACCGCCTTCTTAATGCCTTCATCAATCGTTAATTGTTCCGTTTTTTCGCTTTCTCCAAAGAATAATTCATCGTAAGCTTTATTTTCTACATCTGTATAAAATAAATATCCAATGCCACTTAGTGTTAATGTAATCAGTAGTGGTGCGATAAATAATGCTGCATAGAAATGCCATTGCCATAAACGATTATAATTGCCTTTTTTCACTTCTAAACCCCCATCAAGAGTAACTTAATATGATTTTTGTTTTGTATCTACTTTTACTGTTGCTATTCTCCTCCTACTGTTTCAGATAGCAGCAGTCTTTACCATGCATTTATATAGTTATAGTTTGAGATACTTCTTTAAAACCATACATTTTCCCACCAAATCCCAACTGGAATTGTTTTGCTTGTTTCAAAGAATCAAAAGCATGACTTATTGATGGCAACAGTTGAGATTAATATCTGCACTCAACAGGAATGTCGTCATCTTTGCACTTATAGTTGTTTCTTTAAAAAAATCCTGACAAATGCGATTCTCATTGGCGATGAAGCTTCAACAACTTCATCGTCGTCTCTTCTACCTTATTTTCATTATTGATTGTCTGAATGATTTCCCCCTGTTTCATAAACAGAATAATGTTGCCCGTCTCGGCTGCTACATCCATCATATGGGTAGAAAAAACGATAATTGTACCATTTTTTTTAATCTGATTAAGAATTTCAACGAACCGGTTTACCCAGTAGGGATCCAATCCATTTGTCGGTTCATCCAGTAGCAAAACATTCGGTTTGGCTAAAATTGATTGCCCAAATAATAAGCGTTGCCTCATACCCTTAGACAAACTTTTTACTAATTCACGCTTCTTATCACCAAGGCCTATCAAATCCATTACTTCATTAATCCTATCTCTTTTCACTTTCCGTAAAGATCCATAAAAACTAAGGAACTCTTCAACTGTCATCATTTCCTGGGCATGGAAATCATCAGGCATGAAGCCGATTTCGGTTAAATAGTTCTCGCGATCGAATTTAATTACTCTTCCGTTTATAGAAGTTGTACCACTTGATGGATAAAGAATACCCGCAATTATTTGCAGTAATGTACTTTTGCCAGCACCATTTCCACCGCATAACACAAGGCAAGTTCCCTCCGTTACTTCAAAAGAACATGGATATAACGCAGTCTTTTTCTTATAAACCTTCGAGACACCATCCACTTTTAATCCTGTCATCGCCTTTTCCTCCATTCCAGCATAAGCATCGAAAATAATAACGTCAGTGTCAAAAATCCAATGACATATAATATATAGATAATGATTCCGAAAGAAGAGTCTAAGAAAGTCACAAGTGAATCATATGCTTGTCCAAAAACAGCTCCTGCATCAAGTGACATGACAAAGGACACCCGAATGATTTCAGCAGGATTGGCAAATAATGCGAATTTCATCAATGGGGCAATCCATGGGTAAGGGAGCAATCCTAAAATACCAATTAATGCAGTCGGCCAAATCATAATTAGGAAAAACCAGATAATGACTGAAATTGATAACGCCTGCCACCTTGTCGATACGATACACCCTACGGTTATACCAAGGATGAGAAAGAAAAAAATAAGAGTAATAGAGAAAAAGTAAATAGACAAAAGCCAATCACTGGAAAAAACACTCCCACTCACTAGACCTATTGCCAAGCTAATTCCATAACTGAACGTGAATACGATCGCTTGAGCCGTGAATTGACCACCTATTTTCCCAACTATGTACGACAATGTAAATAACGGATAGGTATTCAACAACCGCCATTGTCCATTTTCCATTTCATTGGCGATTGAAAAGGAACCAATGATCAACATGAAAAGTGGAATGATATATAAAGCGACATTGACTACAGTACCAGTCGTATTGGTATATCCAGTTAAGGAGGGGGAGCTGCTTTGCAATAAAAATAAGAGAGATAATACAGCGACCCACAAGCAAAAAAAAGAATAATAAGATCGCTGTCGTACCGTCATGCGCAGTTCAGAGCGCCAAATATTCCACATCTTCATTCCTCTTTTCGAACAATCTTCTACCTAAGTATCTTAAATGCCTAAAATTCAGTTCATAAATACCTAAAATTCAGTTCATAAATACCTCATATATAACTATCTGATAAAGTAAAAGGGACCGCCCGAAAACGGAGCTGGCCCCTATTCTTTTAATGAGAATCATCACTATGACTATCTTCAGCGCCATCTGAATGTGAATGGTCCTTCATATCTTGTTTCTGCATCATTTCATTGTTTTGCTCCCAACCATAGTCAGCTAAATCCTTTGCTGTCATTAGCGTACTGCCTTCATTTGCAGTAGCAAACTCTTCAGCAGAAACTTTATCTTTAAACGATACTACATTATAGGCCATTGGTGTTTTAACCGATGGATTGTGTACATAAGTTGCATCTTCCCCTAAAACCCACTCTTTATCGTTGTAATCACGGACAAATTGAGCATCAATTTGTTTATTTTCATTTGCATGAACCCATTCATACATACAGCCTACATCATCAAAAACCATAGATTTACCATTTTTCAAAATAATTTCGGTAGCATGTTGGTCGTCAATAACAGCCATATTACATGTATCACAAGTGTCCGTTGTTTCATTAATCGCAACAGGTTTAACCTCATCATTTCCACATGCTGTGAGATTCATAATTATTCCTGCCAATGCAATAAAACTAAATAGTTTTTTCTTCATCTTCTTTTCCTCCCAAGTATAAATAGACTAAAGCTTGCTAAAATCATCACTGCACTCATAATCCATAAACTAAAACTCGATGATTGTTCTTTTGCTACTTCCATCGTCATGTCCATTAGAGGGGCTGAATCTATTAACAACTGTTCAGCCGGACTTTTCAACATATTTTGCAACAGGATAATTCCTGGTGCTTGAAAAAACAGCTGATATTCCGGAACATCCGCCGTTAAGGTAAGAAAATATGGGTCAGCAGTAAAGACAATTTCACTCTCTCCATTTCCATTTGTATCAACCTTGCTTGCGGCGTCCCAATAATTCCTATCTACTTGATTATTTGAGCTTTCTATGGCCTGTGCATCGTTGACGTTTCCAACGAATGTATTATTTACTGCCTTATTTCCATTCGATTTTAAAAACTGTACTCCTGTAAAATTGTCCATGATTTTATTGGAATCCAATCGGTTATTTTCAGCTTCTTCGATAAAAATGCCTACTCGATTGGAAATAAACTCATTTCCGGTCACCTCAGTATCAGAAGCCAAATATATTAACAGTCCTTGAGCATTCACACTATTGTTATTAGAAGAAAACTGATTATTACTAACGACTGTCCGTTTTGATTCCATCAACTCAGTGCCTGTTGTATTTGATCTAGATACATTTTCGTCAAGTATATTATCATTGGAAAACATGAGATGCATACCGTAACGTGATTTTTGGATGTTATTTCCATGCAAAGTATTCTCATTGCTTTGTTCTAAATAAATTCCGTCAGAAACATTGGTTATATTAAGGTTATCAAACTTATTTCGGTTGGATTTCCATAAATCGATTCCATTCCCTTGATTTATGCCAATAATCTCGCTGTCTTGGATTGTCACGTCAGTCGCATTTTCAAGTCTAATGCCGAAGTGCTTAGCCTCAATATTAAGTCCTTCCAGAATATGATTAGAACCAGTAACATAAATAGCTGTGTCTTCTTTTTCATCCCCACAGTGTTCCACTTTGATATTTTTTAGAGTAACACCCTTATTGCGAATGGTAACTACCGGCTCAGCCTCACAAGAGCGAAGAAGGACTTTACCCGTTCCTTCAAGGGTTAATGGCTTGGATATTACCACTGTTTCCTCATACTCTCCATCCTCTATTTTAATCGTGGCACCGTTGGGAGCTTCATCAATTTTAGATTGCAAAGTGCTTGCTGCTTCAGATACAGCTGGCATGCAAAATGATAATAAGAGGAGAAACATTATGTAATGCATTATTTTCACTTCTTTAGCCTCCTCGCTCTCGAATAGATTCACTTTGTCAGTCTAGTCTTTAATGATGATAGCCATGATTATGATGTTACTCTTGATTTTGGTGTCATCCTATTATGAAAATTAGTTTCTCTTCCAAAGCATTTCTAAAAAGGGGTAAAGACAACATTTATCGAATTTCCCACGTAAAGGCTTAAACCTTTGAAATCCAAAGATATACCATAAATTGTAAATCTACCTCTCTGATAATAAAAGGAATTAGGTGTATTTTCGTTACCTCAACCCAAAATCCCTTTTTAGAAAGTTATTTATTAAAATGGGGAACAGGATCAGAGTAAGAAAACACAACCATAATTAATAAATGTGCTAAATTAGTTTTTACGGCAAATGGTCAGTGGCACCACTAATAACATGAATAAGAGTCAACACTGGATACTTGTTCATGCCACTGCAGTTTCGATTAATAATTAATTTCGCTTTTAATTAGAAAAAGTCATCCCGAAAGATAACCTTTCACCAAGCCGTCATCCACATTATTATAGGCAGAATGAAAAGATTAAATAATAACTCGAAAGAGTGATTTTAAAGAAAAAATGTAAAAAATTTTAGTGCAGATGATAAAATATAGACACATTTCATGTAGAAAAAAGGTGAAAGCTTGAAGTATAAACAAATAAAATGGCTCATTTTAATTCTTCCAACTGTGACAATCACGTTATGGGAATACATTCGACACGCCTTACTTCTTCCTTATATCTCAATGGATATGGGGAATTTTCTTTCGCCTGTATTAGTATTTGTCGTTACACTCATCTTCTTACGGCATTTATTTTCAATTTTAGAACGATTTCAAGAAGAGCTAAGATCGGAAAAAGCCAAGAAAGCAGCACTTATTGAGAGAGAAAAGTTAGCAAGAGAACTTCATGATGGAATTGCCCAATCTTTATTTCTCTTATCCGTAAAAATGAATAAGTTTGGAAGAAAGAATCATCTCGAACATGATTCGGATTTTCAAAAAATTAAGCAGACGTTACAGCACGTTCACGAGGATACTCGTCAAGCTATTACAAACTTAAAATACTTAGCAAGTGAAGATCCATTTAGTTGGACAGAAACCATTTATCAGTATGTAACAGAACTTAAGAATAATCATTTGATGGATGTAAAGTTAGAATGGGGAATACAAGAAGATACGCTATCAACGAAAGAAAAAATAGAGCTGTTTGCGTGTATAAAAGAAGCCGTTGTGAATGTCATCAAACATGCAAAAACTAACCAAATATCGATTCATTCAAGAGAAAAAGACAATGGGTGGATTTGTGAAGTCAAAGATCAAGGAATAGGATTCACAAATGAAACAATTCAGTTTAGCAAGGGCTATGGGCTACAAATCATTAAAGATAGAGCCAGAGATATGGAATGGGAATTTTCTATGAAGAGAAAAGATAATGAAACCATCATTGAATTAAAAAAGGAGAACAAGTAGATGCAACCTTTTCGAATACTAATTGTTGATGATCACTCTCATGCAAGAGAAGGAATTCGAGAAATTTTAGAAGAATATGAAGACTTTCTTATTATAGGAGAAGGGAAAAATGGAGAGGAAGCGATTAAACTTACCGAAGAATTAATGCCTGATATTATTCTAATGGATATTCAAATGCCAGTAATGAACGGACTAGAAGCAACTAAAAGAATAAAACTTAAATTTCCATATGTGAAGATTGTGATGATTACGGTTTCAGATGATATCACAGATTTATTTGATGCGTTAAAAAAAGGGGCTCAAGGCTATTTATTAAAAAACATTCAATCGGAAGCATGGTATGAATATTTAAAAGCTTTTGCTTTAGATGAGGTACCAATGTCAAAAGAAATCGCCTTTCAAATCTTAAAGGACTTCCCTCAAAGCACAATGACTAAAGAGAAGACACCTTTGTCTAAGCGAGAATTAGAAGTGCTACAATTAGTGGCCAAAGGTTTATCAAATAGAGAAATTTCAGAGACTCTTTTTATTTCGGAACATACAGTTAAAAGTCACCTGAAAAACATATTAAGTAAACTTCACTTAGATAATCGAGTTCAACTAACAAGTTATGCTTTTCAACAAGGCTTGATGAATTAATTAGGGTATAATGAACATCATCATGATCCTGGCTTCATATTAAGCCGGTAATGTGTTTGGTTTACGAAGACAGATTATAAACAACTGAAAGTTTAATTCTTGTTGAAATAACAGGTGCGTTAGCTTAAGTTCGAAGCTGCCTTAAAGACAGCTCTGATCTTGAGCTAACGCACCCGTTAGCTCAATAAGAAAAACCCCTAGCCCCTAATGACTCATCATTATAGGAATGAATCTGCTATTTCTATTAAAACCTTTGGTGGAACTTTATCAGATATCCTCTTATCAATTCCTAACATATACTGCCAACCATCTTTTTCAAAAATCAAATAATTACATACTTGGGCTCGGTTTGTCACATATAGTGCATAAGTGTCATTGCTTATTTTATACTTTTTGTCAATCCGTTCTTGTGTAAAATTAATCCTGTGTTCGCTCGGTCGAACTCTGATTACATAATGGTTTTTCGGTATATTTTCATTAATTAGCTCAACTTCAAGCTCATTGTTTATTCCAATTGTATGATTGCATCTGCCTAATTGATGTGTGAAAGCTATAGGTGGCAATTTATATGGAATTTTTATCTTTTTATTAAAGTATGATTCGCAGGTCTTCAAAGCTTCCTCAACAGGCCTGTAACCTATATCGAATAGAGCTTCTTCAAGTGGAATTCTGCCTGCGTTTGCAGCAACTACATTCCCAAAAGTATTAAAGCCAAAAATAAAACAAATGGATAAACACAACCATCTAATCATAGGAACCCACCTTTTTTTATGGTGGTAGTTTGTTCAAACTTTAATTAAACTATACTATACCGTTATTTGAATTGCTGAACAGCCTTATGCAACAAACCTGCCCCGATAGTTCTATAAAGAAGGTTCCATAACCGCTATTATTTGTTCCAAAACTCATAATTCTTACATGTATCTATTATTAAATTATTATCTACTCAGTATTATTAATATTGTTAATAATACTGAGTAGAAGGGAAAAATGTTCAATGAAAAAAAATATGAAAGACCAAAACGTATTAAACGAAGAAGTAAAAACGGTAAAAAATGATTCTTTTAATGTGGAAATGGATCGCCGCACCTTTTTACAGAAGACCACGATGTTTGTTGGAGCTGCTATGGGAGTAACTCTAGTAAACTCAATTCCTGGTTTACCAGCTAGTGCAGCAGCTAGTTCATCCATCATGAAACCAAAGATGACATTAAATGTGATCAGTGACATACATATTAGTACTCCACTGACTTCTGAAAAGTTTTCGGCTGCACTTCAAGATCTTTACGAAATCGACCCGAAAGTAGATGCTATGGTTATCAATGGAGATTTGACGAATTACGGTACAGAAAAGGAATATTCAAAATTTAGAGAACTATTAGAGCAATCTCCTAAGCCAGAGAAAACGTATATGACCATTGGGAACCACGAATTTTTTAACAGACAGGGCAACGAAGTGAATATTAAACGGTTTACAGACTTTATAGGTGAAGATCACGTGTATTATGAGAAAATGGTCAAAGGTTATTCTTTTATTTTTCTTGGCTCTGAAACCTGGGGACCAGATGAGCCATATAAAGACGCAGCAAATTTAAGCGAGGAACAATTGAATTGGCTGGAAGATACTTTGGAAAAACGTAGCAATAACAAAAAACCTATTTTTGTATTCCTTCACCAACAAATGGAACATACTTTTGATGCTTCTTATCCATCTCTAATTCAAGATAAAGAACTGAACGATATTCTCTCGAAATACCCACAGTCCATTATATTCTCAGGTCATACCCATCAAGACCTACTTCGTCCAAGTATAATCCAGAAGGATTTTACAATGATTAATACTACATCTGTCTATTATACAACTTTTGGCATGGATGAAAGCCAAGGTTTGCATTTGGAAGTTTACGATGACAAGATCATCGTAAAAGGACGGGATTTCTACCGTAAACAATGGATTCCAGAAGCACAGTACACGATTGATATTCAAAAAAAATTAAAAGTCTAAAATGAACAATTGGAGGTCAACTTTATGTTTCAAAATATAGGAATTCCCGGATTAATACTAGTTCTTGTAATTGCACTTATCGTTTTCGGTCCATCAAAATTGCCAGAACTAGGTCGTGCAGTCGGCTCAACATTAAAGGAATTTAAAAACTCAACACGAGATCTAGTTTCAGATGATGAGACAGATCAAGAGAAATCGAATAATAAGAACGAAAAAAGTATGTAATAATATAAATCTAGTAAGATGTGAGTATATCATTTAACTCGCATCTTCTTTTTTTAACTAGGGGTCCAGACACATGCC
Organism: Peribacillus sp. SIMBA_075; assembly: GCF_046534585.1. NCBI lineage: Bacteria > Bacillati > Bacillota > Bacilli > Caryophanales > Bacillaceae > Peribacillus > Peribacillus sp. SIMBA_075. The sequence continues at coordinate 10,419 of NZ_JAWRYN010000027.1, forward strand.
CTTAGCTTGATGGGCATGTGGCGGTACCCCATTATGAACTCTATTTTGTAGGTGATTGGATTGTGTCTAAAAAGGCTCTACACTATTGAGATTGTGAAAGAATGTACTTAAACTAAAGGGGCAGGATAGTTTAACAAGAATTATCCTGAAAATATGGTGGTGTATAATAAATTTTAGTTGAGGGGGAGATTGGTATAAATAAAAAGCTAAGTTTAAGCATTTTAGTAAGTATCATTATTCAAATTGTGGTTTTGAGTTCTATAGATAATTTAAATGTTTCAAGAATCCTTGTGATAGTAGGAATTGTTAACTTATTTTTTACTTTAATGGTATTAACCAAAAATAAAAATAAACCGTTATAAAATGTATTACTTTAACAAGATATGTTTTTCTTATTGAGCTAAAGGGTGCTTTACTTCAATAACGAAGGTTGCTGCGACAGCCCTTTCTTATGGAACTATCGGGGCAGGTTAGTTCAACAAGGTGATATACTGTTGAAGACAATATATTTAGCCAAGTCACTATTTTAGTGGGGAATGATAGGCAACTATAACGAAAAATTAACACTGACTACTGAGTGGAATTAAAACAACTATAGGAGATATTAAAATGTGGTTAAAAGTGAGTTTAGCGATTTTTGCAATACTGGGTTATTTTCTTATGGGGTATGCCATCTTTGGAAATAAAAAGAAAATCGATGATATGTATATAGGTAATTCTTCTAGCCTGATTGAAGTGATATTGGATCTTACGTATGAATTCTCCCCAACGTTAATACGGAGAATCTTGCTATTCCTTTTAGGATTAATCTGTGCATTTATCTTTACCATGGGAGTAATTTTGTCATAAGTATTCCTCAACCCACTAGGGAAAGAGGATTCATATAAATTTCTATATAATTGAACTAACGGGTGTTTAGTTGATTAATTGAGGTTGCTGTGGCAGCCCTTTTCTTATGCAGCTAACGGGGCAGGTTAGTTGCATTAGTACAAAGTTTAGTCGAACTGTGACATAAATATTTATCTTTAAGTATTAAACTTTCTCCAACTACGGATAATAACAAATAATAAAATCCAGGAGGAATTTATTTGAGAAAATTAATTTGTGTTTTTGTAGCTTTACTTGCTTTTGGCACTAATATCTTGCCTGTTCAAGCTGAAAAAAATCATCAACATAGTTCTAAAGGACAGGAACAAATCTTTGATAATTTTTTCGTTCAACTTTACCAGGAAGAAATTTTAACAGCAGTAAAGGATTATTATAATACTGACTCAATAAACATTGGATATGATTGGTGGGATAAGAATTACGATGTTGTTGAATTGTTACAAAGTGAACCAGGACGAGAATACAGTTCTAGCTATATATTGAAATTTACTGTCTTAACCCACTCTGCATTTGTTCCAAAAGAGAAAGCAAAGCCTTTAGGAATTGATACAATAACGCTTGGTGTGGAACCAATTTTAAATAACAAAGAATTCAACCCGAATGGTCAACCTGTTGTTAAGTTTATAAATTTTCAACACAATAATCCTCCAAAAGAAAAATAAAGGTGATGGGCACTATTCCGGTGCCTTTTTACCGTGTAGTTTGGGTCAACTCTACAATAGGTCTTATGCAATTATCGGGTGCGTGTTGAGAACCGGGGCTGCCATTTGGTTGCCTTTTTGCTTAATGAACTAAAGTGGCAGGTTTGTTAAGTTATAATAAATCTCTGACAATAGGGAGAGTGATTGAATAATGGAAATTTTAATGTCTGTTACAATCGGCGTCTTGTTTATGTGCGCCACCTATATGATGCTTTCAAAGAGCCTGATTAGAATCATCATCGGCACAGGTTTGCTAAGCCATGGCGCGCACCTCTTGATACTTACGATGGGAGGGTTGAAAAAGGATGCAGCTGCGCCGTTGTTGGGGCAGCATGCTGATTCTTATGTAGACCCTTTGCCACAGGCTCTCATCCTGACAGCAATCGTCATCAGCTTCGGGGTGACATCCTTTATTCTTGTGCTAGCCTACCGAGCCTATCAGGAGCTGGGGACCGATAATATGGAACAACTGAGAGGAAACGAAGGAAATGATTAACTTTGTTGGATTTCTTATTGAATAAACGATTTGTGAAGGAATGTACTTAAACTAACGGGTGCGTTAGCTGAATATCAGAGCTGTCTTTAAGGCAGCTTTTTTTTATGCAACTATCGGGGCAGGTTAACATTCCTGTAGTTCGTTATTTTTCAGCTTTGAAAAAAATAGGGCTCCTCAGTAAGATATGAGTAAGACATCACTCTAACTCAAAACCTTAGGAGGAACCTTAATATGAATTTTAAAATGCAAGACAAACAAAATCAACTAATAGAAAGAATTTCCGATACACATCTAATTGTAGGTGTGGATATAGCCCAACAATTACATGTTGCTCGAGCTGTTAACTTCCGTGGAATTGTAGTTGGAGATCCTCTTATATTTGAAAATAATGAAGAGGGGTTCGTAAAACTATTAAGTTGGATTCAAAACTTACAAAAACTAAAAACTTAGATTCCACAATAGTGGGTATGGAACCTACAGGACATTACTGGATTAACTTATCAAAATGGCTGGTTAAACAAAACATTGAGGTAGTTACTGTGAATCCCCACTTAGTAAAAAGGAATAAAGAGAATCGTGACAATATTCAATCGAAAAGTGATAAAAAAGATGCCCTTGTTATTGCGGATATGGTCAAAAACGGCTATTATTCCTTTGTTCGTCCCACATCCGAATCATTTGAGAAACTTAGAGTTCTAATTTCGAACCGTGATGTAATTGTTAAACGTCTCGTGATCTCTATTAATCAAGTAAATCGATGGGTGGATGTGGTCTTTCCTGAACTCAGACAAGTGTTTAAAGATGTAACGTGCAAAGGCGCCATCGCAACCCTTCGTTTATTTCCTACACCGGATGAAATATCTTCACTAGAAACACTAGATGTCATGAGGGGTTGGAAGTCTTTAATGAAACGACAACCAGGACCCAAGAAGGCTCAGTTACTAATCAATCTAGCAAAATCCTCAATTGGGACCGAACAAGCTCTTGATGCTTATAAATTACATTTAGAACAATTATTAGAGGAATATGACCTCGCTGTAAAACAACTCGAAAGAGTTGAACAACAAGTTAAAGAAGTTCTCTACAAAATACCATTTGCAAAAAAACTACTTATGATTAAAGGAATAAGTGAAATTTCATTAGCCGGGATACTGGGTGAATCAGGAGATCTAAGTGGTTTCTCTCACGGAAACTCTCTATTACGGCATGCGGGATTACATCTAGCTGAAGCAAGTTCAGGCAAATGGAAAGGTCAGATTGTCATTTCAAAGCGTGGAAGGTCAAGACTACGACGATTCCTTTACTTAGCAACTATGAGCCTTGTGATGAATAACCCTGAGTTTAAAGCCGTCCATTCCCATAATGTAAAGGTAAAGAAGATAAAGAAAATTAAGTCAATCATGAAACTGATAGGAAAACTAGCAAGGATTTTTGTAGGAATAGCACGACGAAACGAGTCTTATTGTCCAAATAAAGTCCAAGTATCAATCCCTTTAGCAGCATAGAAATAAAAACATTAGTTATATAGAATGTATCATTTTAAAATAGTTAACTTTATTTTGAATGTTGTCTTATTCGTAGGATTTCAAATATGTACGGAGTACCAGGTTTCTTGAACAAAAGGGCACTGTGACCCATAAGGTTAGCATAACTGGCCCCTACCCCTTTGGATAGGCATGACGAAGGAATGAGAGGGCAATTGACCCGTTGAGACATGGGAGGGATAGCCTCCAGGGGCGGCGTGGAGATGTACATTATATGGTAAAATATGGAGTGGTAGCTGGTTCCTTTATTTAACTATGCCTTCACGAAGCCAAAATGATCTGTTCTCATTTCAATTACCCGGAAGTCAAATTACAAGGGTTATGAAATCCTTCGAATAAGTGAGCATTCGAGAGATATTTGTATCAAACTGAGGGAGTTCAATAAGAAGAGCGAACATACATATTTCATAGTAGTGATAACCTAAAAGCAACTATTGCCAGTGCCCTTGTATCGGCAGTAAAGAAGCTGGTACAGGGTCATTTCTACTTGTTCTAATCTTCTTGTTTCCACTTAAGTAAAAAGCTGTAGGTTAGCACCAAAACAACCCTTTGGTAGCCAAGAGGGTTAATAAAAAGGGGATTTATTCTATATACTGTTCCAGGTATTGGCCTCCCCTAGGGTAGACTAAAAAATATCATTGGACTTCTTAGGGTTGCAGGGTTGTTTCTCTTAGTAGTTTCTCGGCTTCAATTATACAAGCAGACTTGTCATGTAGGTATTCAAGTGAGATACCCCTTTTTAACGCTGTTCGTTCCATTAATCTAATTTCATGATACATAGCACCAGACAAGATCCCTTTTTCAATGTTCTTATTTATTTCATAATAAAATCCTGCCAATAATTCTAACGGTAATTCATCGTAAAGGGAATTTTTTTTGTTCTCCATAAAGTACCTCCTATTCTACAATAAAACTAGCATACATATTTGAAGGGATCTTAAGGGGAGCTTTCAAGCTAGGGAAACCCTGAATTTGACCGAATACAGAGTTTAAATAACATGATTGATGAATCACTGTTCCCTATTCGGAAGAAGATTGTTGTTGCATAAAATAGGGGATTTCTACTATGTACTGTTCCGGGTATGGCCCCACCTACGCCAGATACTATGACGGCCACGCATGCCATCCAACCTATTATCATCATGAAAGAAAGCGCTTACATTGTCAAGGATTCATTTGGAAATACGAGCAAAAACCCTTGGTATGATAAAGTGATCCCAGGCTGATAGGCTGAGACTAAAATTGACAAAATCAGTAGATCTATTATTTTGATAATATCTAAAAAAGGAAGATGTTGTATTTAATAAAAATGGTTGAGCGCCATTTAAAGCTAATAAATTTCCGAATGGGCGGTATTGCATTGTTACACCCGTTCGTAAAAGTACACTTTTATGAACGGTTTTTATAGAATAAGATTAAAAAATAAGAAATGAGTAAAAAAATGGATGTTCGAATGATCGCAGGCTAAAAATAACAACATTTAAGATAAAGTAGTATAAACAATAATGACTAATGTTATAATAGTAATAACAATTATAACTTTTTTTGAAGGAGGAATGAATAATGGCCATTAGGAAATTAACTAAAGTCGGAAATAGCTTGGGAATTACGTTTCCAGTTGAAATGTTGAAAACTGCAAATTTAGCTTTTGGAGACGAATTAGAGGTTGAATTCAAGGGTGAAGAAATCATATTAAGGAAAAATAAAAATGTGAAATTACCTAAAGGTGTAGATGCAGAATTTATGGAAATGTTATCAGATGTTATTAAAGAACATGACGAAGCATTCAAGGGATTGGTGGATAGATAAGTTGGATATTATCTATCTTTCCACTAATCAGATTATTGCTATCAATGCCATTCAAATAAAAATTTATTCTCCTAGTGAACAAATCGGTGTGAAAGATACCGGTCTCCTTGATTCTGCAGTGAACAGACCCAGACAAACTGTTTTCGAGAATGATGCTTACCCATCTATTCATGAAAAGGCTGCAGCCTTATTCGAATCCATTTCAAAAAATCATGCGTTCCACAACGCTAACAAGAGGACAGCTCTTGCTTCACTTATTATGTTTCTGAAAATCAATCATTATCAATGGCTTATGGGATTAGAAGAAGAACAGGATTTTGTTGTAGATGTCGTCAACCATAAGTATGATTTTAAAGCTATCGCAAGAATCATCCAAGAGAACATAAAGGCTTTATAAAGGGGTTCGAGATTCATTGAGCATTTAAGCTTATTGGGTCTGCAGCAAATTCATCCTGGACTTTGAAATACAATAAGTGATTATTCTAAAAGAGGGGGAGAACAGGTCATCCAGATGACTTGTTCTCCCTCTTTTGATCTTCTTCTTTATATAAAGAAGAAGCAATGTAAGCATACATAGATGTAGGTATGAAATACCTTTTATTAAATCTGGACTATTTTTCATATCTTCAATCTTTAAACCTTTTTTGAAATGGATCTTTTAAGACCGCGCCATTCAATTGAGTCCAAAATTCAGTAAAAACTTCTCTAAATATGACGACTTTCTTCTATTATATATACTCTCCAAACACATCTGATTTCCACAAATGAATCGCATGCCGTTCTTTTTCAAAAACCTTCTCCAAATATATTTCTGTAGTGGATAACTGCTCATGGCCCAGACTCTTCATAATTTGATAGACATCCACTCCATTTAAGTGAGAAATGATGGCAAAAGCATGCCTAAAGGTATGAGGACCAACGGAAGAAGAACGGAACTTCAAAAAAGGCATTCCACTCTCTTTAATGGCTTTTGTTAAGTATTGAGACAGATATGAGGGAGAGTAGGCACGGCCGGTATTGGTCGTAAAGAGCGGGTCGTCTCCTTCTGCTGCATCTATATCGTCATTCCCCCTAGCTGAACGGAACATCCGAATACTATTCATGCCTTTTTCTTTCACTGGTATTTGCCTTTTTTTATTTCCCTTCCCTAGTACTTCTAAAAAATACGTGCTGGTAATGGAATCATATTGAAGATCCTTGACTCGGAGTCTAGTAAACTCTTCATTACGCATGCCTGTCATCGTTAGGATATGTATAATCGAAAAAACGATGGGGTGGTTAATTTTCCTGAAGTAATCAAGTAGCTGAATGACTTCCTTTGGTCCTAAATCCCGGTTGGGCCGATCATCTTTACGAATATTGATCTTAAAGAAACCTTCATGAATGGGTTCTTTGATATAGCCTGCTTCGAACAGGAATTTTAAAAAACTCTTAATGATGGTTGTCTTTCTGGATAATGCGGCAACGGAATAGGCTCCTTTTGTTAAGACATAGGGGCTTTTTTCTGATAACCATTCCTGATACCTTCGAATGTGCCGGGTAGATAGTGATTTAAAGAGGGAACCTTCCACAACTTTTTCCAAGTCTACATGGATTTCCACTGAATACGTGAGTAATTGTTCAATAAATTGAAGAAGTTCTCGCTCATAGGCTTGGACGGTGCGGGTGGACTTTTCATGTTGCTGTTTTAAATGTTCTCGTCGTTGAAGAAACCACTGGAGCATGTCTACATCGCTAAAATCGGAAAAAGGATTTTGTCCATTCTTTTCTGTCGTATCTAAACGTTCTTGTAACGTATAAATCGAAATGTCTGAAAGCCTCTTTTTCCATGCACAACTCGGAAGCTCTTTCGTTTTTTCTATCAATTCATGCATACCTGTATCCCTCCTTTTTATAATTCAACTATCTATTAGATAAAGTCTATATTTTTTAGATACCATTTAATGAATACTAATTACATTATAACAAATTACAAGAGTGAAATAATTATAGAAAACCTAAATAAATTCACCATTTATTTAGGTTATATGATATAACTTATTAATACGTTACTTCTTTTAATATAGATTTTATTGATTAACATAGATATATACATTAAAGTATAATAAATAGAATTCATTCATTATACATACTAAGAACTCTAGTAACGGATATGATAGAATAAATATATAATAAACTATATAGATGAACAATTTAAAATATAAGAATAAAGGGTGGAGTATACTTGATTATTTCAGATTTAGAGAATAAACACGAAACGATCCCTTATGAAGTGGGAGATTCAGTTCGAGTTCAGCAAACGTGCACGGAAGAAGAAGACCCAGAGAGTTTTTACTATATTCAAGCATTTGATAAGAAAAAAGGGGAGGTCTTGGAAGTAATCGATCATACACGTCTACAATACCGCGTAAGGTTTGGACAAGCTGAAGCCGTTTTGTATCATGAGGAAATTATTGGTTAACAAGCATGGATAAATGATGAGTGAAACGAATGAGAAATCCAGGAAGACAGGAGGGGTATAAATTGGAATGGTATACGCAACAAGAGGTTGCCGATTTACTAGGGGTTTCCAAAGCAACGGTCTATCATTATGCCAAGCAGAAGAAAATTAGTAAAATTGCGGATCCCCATCGAATTCATCGAGAGGCACGCTATGAAAAAGCGGAAGTGGATCAACTTGTGAATGAAAAGAAATCGCACCCTACGGGTATGAGGCCTACTGAAGTAGCAAACAAACTAGGATTGTCTGTTCAAAGTGTCTATAAGTATATTCAAGAGGGGGTAATAAAAGCAGAGGTAGTACCTTTTGGAGATGAGAGGACAATCTATGTCATATCTGAAACAGCCTATGAAGAAGCGGCCGGATTACTGAAACCATCTGAATCCCAACGCCCAAAACGATTTGAGTATTATCATTCTAGTCAAGGTATCGTCTTATTTCAGAAATTTCATTCAAGCAAGGTGCCTGAAGCACGTGTTATACGGAATAAGGACAATGAATGGGGTTTTTACTTAGCCAATATTCAGAAATGGTTGCCATTTGAAGAAGGGATAAGAGAGTATCAATTAAAGCCGGTCTATCCTATCCATCAATCCACTTTAGAGTATAAAGGCTATGTACAGCTTGAAATTCCGAAAGATGCCGTTGTCTTTTATCCATTCATGGACTATTTATATGAAACATGGGGAATGGAAAACATACGATTGCGGGAACAGGATCACAGGATAGCACTCTTCATTCGGGCTGGGGAAAGACCCTTAACGACAAAGAGTTTCTTTGCGGCTGAAATCCTGCCATTTTTAATAAAAGGAGACATCTACAATGAAGAGGGCCACCTGATTTTACGAAGTTCTTATCGGAAAACTAGTTTAGAATTACCAATTGATCTATTAGAAAGTATGACAGAGTTGGCTGAACAAGAAGGAATCAGTATGAGTAAGTGGGTAGAGCAAAAATTATCATCCATACTAAAATGATTTTAAATGAAGAAATGATTTTATTGAGGTCTTTATACCATCCAAGTCATTACCCATTCATTATATATAGAGCTACTTAAAGGCGTCAGTAAATATTTTATTTGATAAAAACAATTTTATTGCATATTTTAATATTGAAATACACTTAAAAAAAGAGACCATTTCATATCCTGGAGAGGAGCATGAAATGGTCTCTTTGATTATTATTTTTTAGGCTGTTGCCTATATTAAAACGAATTAACCCATTATCCATAAAACAAAAGTTAATTTCGCCGTAGAGCGAATCTCAGCATCAAAATTTAGAAATATAAAGGTAATCTTTACTTAATGAAGGAAGTTTTGAAAAATGGATTAACTCATGAAACCTTCCTTTTTCAAAATAGAAGAAACCCGTCAAAAAATAGAGCATCTGCTTGCACAGAAGTTAGATACTCTTAAAGTTCGTTAGCTTGGAAGAAATGCGTTGTAATTTTTTTCTTAATTTGAATATGAGTTAAAACGAGTTGAACAATACATAAGTAACTGCGAAGTCTTTTAGCTCTTTAATGTTGAACTATTCAATTTAAATTAATGATTTACAATTTATAAAAATGTTGATGAATGTAAAGCGTTGCTAAAATTGAAGGGGCAAAAATTAATTGCTACTTTAATACTATTTTTAAAATTAAGTGTATTACAGTTCAAACCAATTTCTTTATTAATGAAGATTCAAAAAAACGTTCATAACATCAATTATGGGCTTTTTTTCTTGTTATTAGATAGTTTTGTTATTGATTTCATATAATTAGTAACTTAATATATTGTTACTATTACAATTTTTTGTATGATACAATGTTAGTAGAATTTTGCCATTTTTTGATAGTAAAGGTGAGTGTGAAGGTGATATATGAACCAGACATATAAATATGAACAAATAAGCCAAATGATTCATACCGCGTCATCCCTGAAGAGGAGAAGCGATACGGATTTCTTAGACGAGTTTCAGGAATTTATTTTTAGATATAAAGAAAACCAAATTAATCCATTATTTGGTCAGAGCTCAGAACATATAATAGATAATCTATTAAAACATGAGCCAACTGAAGAGGGAGGACTAGTTGCGATCTATGGTTTCTATTATCAAATGTTAGTTCTTATTGAGTATATGATTGAAGCAATTCGAGGTAAATGGAGCTTTCTATCATTAGAATATCATGATGACATAATTGCGGGAAACGAAGATCAAAAAGTAGTACGGTTTATTCAAGTAAAGACGAGTGCAAAGTCAGCTGTAAGTATAACAGATAGTAATATCCATATATATAATAGATCTACAAGCAAGAAGGAAGGCCCAGCAAAGGGGAAAGTAAGAAATAATTCATGGCTTGATAAAGTAATTGATAATGCAGCATATGTAAAAGATTTGGAATTAACATTAGAGTTTGATATAGTAACTGACTATTCAATTTACAGTAGTACTAAGGTAAATGTTGATATATACAATGAAGCGACGAGAGGGAAAATTATTCAGGAAAACGATGTCATTTGCGAAAGGCTAAAATCAACTTGTTTCGATCAGGATGGTAACGAAATAGACTATGACAATAAATATGGGAAATCGCTTCCAGAATTACTGGGGAACGTTTGTTTTGTTCAGAAATCAAAAGTCGATGTATATAGGAAGTGGTTGTGCACAGGTTTAAGTGAAACATTGGGCGCGGGCATAAGAATTAATGAAAATGATATAAATTGGTTAGTGGGGGAGTTACTTTCAAAGTGTTCTAACAGGGAAAGTGGTCCGATACTTTTCTTGCGCAAAGATGAAATAGAAGGATTCAGACAGGCATTACGGACCAAAGCAGTTGTGGCTGCCAGACCAACTGTTTATAAAACAGATGCTACTGAATTATTGAATAGATGTATGACTAGCATTTTAGCTAAAATTTCAGATGGTAATTCAAAAATAGAGTTAGAATTAGAAATGGAGAAGTACAAGCATGCTCTTCTGGATAAAGTGACTGAATATAATACTTTACAATCTTTGTTGAAAAGATTTATTGATGGAGAGAAACCACGCTTTGGTGATAATGAAAAAGATTATTCTGAAGACCTGATCATCTTTATTAAGACGTCCTTATTACTATATTTAATACATGATAAATTCATTCTTTCAGACAAATTTGAAACATTATTAATCAAAGAAGCATTCTCTAATACAGAAGAAGATTTAAAGATTGGATTCTTGAATCTTGGATTAGAATTAGATATGGATGAAGGCGTGAAACTACTTGAAAATATAATAAATAAATCATCTGAAGAAGAGCAACTTGAAATGCTTTGGAGAAGTTCGTCTTTATACACAATATTTCATGGCGATTCAATTAGGACAAGCGATCCTTTAGTTATTGAAATTAATACTTCTATAAAACCAAAAGTGGAGCAGCTAGAAATGGGTTTAAAATCGAATGATGTCTCACCTGTCTTAACTATTGTTCCTGAAAGACCTCTTAATGACTTATATCAACAAGTAAGGCGAACACAAAATGTTGAGGAGTTTAAACTAAAAATAGAAGAAGCGTGGACAGCAATAAAAAGGACGTGATTAGTTTTGGATAAATCAAAGATTTTATCACAGTTATTTAAAAAAGGATTTGAATTAATACAACTAAACGATTTTGAAGGCACTGAGTTTGCTTTATTTAGAAAGGATCATATTTATATTATAGTATGTCATTACGTAAACGATCTAGATATAAACAGTATTGAGGAAGAAGCTAAAAATCTCAGAAACCTAATGCATAAAAGAAAAATTAATGCATGGAATACTTATTTGTTAATATCGTTTGAAAGAGATATTGAATTTCAAGACTTAATTGTAATTGAGAGAAGTTCCAAATCTATGAGAAGGTACGTAATAACAAACGAACATGATTTTAATAGAATTCCTTTTCTTGATAATATTGAAGTTGTTTCTAATCCATTTGAAATTTCTTCTCAAACAACAGTTGGAAATGATGAACAGATCAGAAGAATTATTGGGTTTTTTCAACAGCATAATGGTGAAAATGTTAAAATAAAAAGTTCAACAATACAAAACAAATTAAATGAATTATTTGATTTGGAGGGTTGAATATGTGGATAAAGGAAATAAAAATTAACAATTTCAGAAATTATAAAGGAGAGGTTAGCTTCGATTTAGATAAAAAGATTACTATTCTATATGGCGATAATGGTTTTGGAAAGAGCTCCTTTTTTGATGCAATTGAGTGGTGTTTAACTGGTGTAATAAATAGATTTGAGCTAAATGACAATGATAATGAATTTGACAATATGGATCTCATAAATGAAGATGCACTGAAGCAAGATAATGCAACATGCTTTGTCACATTGTGTTTTGGAAATTATATACTTAAGAGGCATTTCTCTACTGACAGAGGAAAGACGAAAAATACATATGTTGAACTAAAAATGTTATCTACTGCGGAAAATGGGTTAGTGCAGACTATACACGGAAAAGCAAATGTAGAAAGTAAACTTAGAACTCTTTTTATTCCTAATTTAAATGATAACACTCTTGATATTAAACAGCCATTTATATTGTCACAGGATCAAGTCACTGATTTTGTTATAAAAGATAAACCTAAACAGAGGTATAAAGCCTTAGCGAATTTAGTGGGACTTAATAAAATTATTAATTACTCGGATAATATGAGGCTTATAATTAGAGAACTTAACAGCAAAGCTAAAGAATTAAATGACACTGTTATAAAAACTCAGGCAGTGATTGACTCCTACAGTTTTGATAAAAAAGTTGATATTGAAGAAATTATCGCTATTGCTAAGGACATTTCTCATGCACTACCTCGTCAACATGAAGAATATCAAGTTTTTATTGATGAATCAAGATTTAATATTAATTCTAAAATTATCAATATAAAAAAACAAGTTCAGATGTTGGAAAAGTACTCTGTAAATGAAACACTGACCTTTGGAATGATGATTTCTTCTAAAAATGATTTAAAATTAACATCTTATAGATTGGAAAACCATATAACTGTGGTTCAGGATTTCATTAAAAGACTAAACAATAAATTATCTCAGTTAGAAAAAGATGAACATAATAGAAAAACAACAAATATACTTCTTCAGCAACAAACCGAATTAAGTAAACAAATACATTACAAGAAAAACGATATTATAGAACTGGGATTAAATCTAAATGTTGATCTAGATAATATTGATGCTCAAGTAGAGAAAGTCTCGAGTATGATAGAATCTTGTAATTATCATATATCGTATTACGATGAATTCCATAAAGTAATCAAAGAAAATAAAGACTTTCCTTTAGAAGTTACAGAAATAAATATTTTACTTTCCGCTTTGACAAGAAGTAAGAAACGGAAAGAAAAATGGATTAGTAAAATTTCAAACTGGATTCTTGACAATTCTGAGAATAGTGGACAAATTAAACTTCATGAGTTATTACAGGGAATAAATGAATATTTGGTTTTAACAAGGGAAAATAGTGTATGCCCGGTTTGTACTACAAACAAGGAAGGTGAACTAATTGATATTTCAAACTCAAATCTATTGGTAATGACAGATATACTTCAAAAGCAGACATTGAAGGTGAAAAAGGTTTTAGAAATAAAAACAAAAGTTGAAAATGCCCTTGGTATTATAATTAACAATATAAAGAGTGCGGAAAATAAAGAAGAAAATTTAAATCGTACAATCAAAAAAAATAAGGACCAACTAATAAGAATTACGAATGATGATTACTTTAATATTTCCATTATGGAAAAGAGTAAACAGGTTTTATTAAATGATGTTATAGGGTTGAACAAGGAGTATGAGATTTTAAATAAATCGAAAACTTACTATATTCAATTAAAGGAACTAGAGAGACGAAATCTAAGACTCAAAGAAAGTATAAAAGAATTAACTCAATTAATCATTAACAATAGTCCCAACGTAGTTCGTTTGTATAATAAATTATTCAAAAAGAGAGTTAGCTATTTAGATGAAGTCCAATCCATGCTTTTAAAGAAGAAAATGGAGTATGATGACATTAACTTAGAAATAAATATTCTAATAGAGCACGGGGTAACTAATGATGAAGGTCCTTTTTCTACAAAGTACCAACAATTGAAGAATAGTTTAGGTGAATTGCAGAGTAAAATAGAATTAATAGATAAGTTAAACTCAAAATACTCCGACTTTAAAAGGTCTAAAACCGTAGAAAAATCAATTCAAAGAGCAAAAATTGAACAACAAGTAGCAAAGGATAAATTAAAGAACATTAATAGCAAGATTAATCTTATTAACACTTATATAAATGAACTAAATGATAAAGTTGGCTCCGAGGCAATAAATTTTCTAAATCAAGAAAATTCAAGCGTTCAACAGTTATACAGATATTTAAACCCTATGGTTAGTTCCAAACAACTGAAGTTTGTTGCCGATGAGGAAGAGCTTAGCATCAAATTAACAAGCAAGGAAGAGAACGGTATAAGCAAAGAAACTAGTGCTAAATATGTGTTAAGTTCTGGTCAAATGAATGTATTGGCATTGTCAATATTTTTATCCGTTAATGAAGCGATGGATTCAGAATTGGACCTTATAGCAATTGATGATCCTATTCAAAATATGGATGACGTTAATCAATTTTCGGTTTGTGATATTTTAAGCAATTTACGTAGGCAACTTATTTTTTCAACACATGATTTAGATTTTATTAAATTATTTGTTAAGAAAAATGAGCATCTAAATGATGTAATTCAAGTCTATATGTTAAAGCAACCTGTTATTACGTCGCAGGAGAGTTATGAGCAAATTTTATTCGGAGAAAAACTAACTAGTGAACAATCAAGTATGTAGATTGTTGCCGTACTTTCTAGGGAGGATATATGGTCTCATAATAAATAGTTCATAGAAGGAAAACATTCAAGAATATATTTTTTTACTGCTGTTTTCATAAATTCAATATTCTTAAATAAGGCACAGCCCTTTATAAAGGATTTGCGCTTTTTAAGGTTCTGGTGCAAATATGATTTGTTAGAAACATAGTACCTCAATATCCTTTTCATCTATGAATTATGATGCTACTCCAAACAATTTATGGATAAATTCTTTTTGATTTTGAGCAGACTTCACCCCTTGATGAACCTGTTTCTTTTTAATCATATGCATGGCTTTTATGCCACTTAGTATGTAAGTAGCTGTAAGAAATGATTTCAATCCTAACATCGAACGCACTCGCTTCTTTATAAAACGATGATCTTGTTCTATTATATTATTGAGATATTTAACTTGCCTTATTTGTATGCCTTCAGGCATGCGTTTCTCTTCTTTTAACTCTTGAATCGCTACAGGATAGGCTGGATTTTTATCCACTGTTATGACACGAGGTTTACAAACATGAGAAGTAGCCAAGGCTTTCTTGAAAAAGCGCTTGGCTGCTTGTTTATTCTTGAACCCGACTGCACGATATAAATACATCCATTGACCTTTTACTTTGATATACGTTTCATCGACTCTCCAAGAGTCATTTGTTGGCTTAAGATGACGACTTACTCTTTTATCTAATTGAGGTCCATATTGATGAACCCAACGCATAATCGTTGTATGAGCCATGGACAAGCCACGCTCCTCCATCATTTCCACCAAATTACCAAAACTTAAGTTGTACCGTAGGTACCATCGTACTATTAATAAAATAATGTCAGGCTGATATTGCTTCCATTTGAACAAATCATCTTTTTTCATACCGAACACACACCTTTTTTTAGAGTAATAGTATCAGTATGTCCAAGATTTAGAGATTAATTTCAATTGTCTTCAAGTTCTTGCACCAGAACCAGTACCTTGAGTGGTATCGAAGCTATGCATATGGTTAAAAAAGATCAACCTCATCAACGGGCAAAGTCTGCCCCAAATGTGGTTAATTCATTCATAAGTTGTTCGGAGTAGCTGCTTAATCCTAAAGTTAACAGGACATTACCACTTTATGTTTCTATTGCATTTTTTTTGCACCAGAACCCTTAACGTTGTGTAGGGTACCCAATAAAAAGATAAGCTATTTTGATCTAGTCCCAGGCTGGAGACAAAGTCGACAGTAGTTTTCTTTATCTTAGGTTCCATTAAACGATAATGTGGATTATTCATCAGAGTAAAAATTTGTCGATTTGTAAATATCAGAAAAAAACAGCTATATAGTCTTGTTATAGATTGATAGAATGGTAACTGATACAGATATTTGGAGGAAAAAGAGATGGAATTGATTTATGCTTGGATAGAAAAATTTAGGAACTATAAAGAGGTTGAACTAAATTTAAGTGAAAGATTTATAATAAATTATGATCAATTCAATAAAAGTATTAAAATAACACCAAACGGATCTTATATTTCAATTTATCCGGAGTATATTACAAATATAAATGCTGTGGTAGGTAGAAATAGTGTGGGGAAAACAAATTTATTAGATGCAATAGGACTAAGAACTAATGATAGGAATAAAAATAATGCCGAATTTGAAATAAAATACAAACAAAAGAGGAAATTCGGTTATCGCATACCAAATGATGTTGAAGCTGAAATTAAACATTCTATTTATTTTTTTCTCTACTATATTGGTAAAGATAGTAATGATCAGGATTTATTTTGCATAGAAGGAAATGATATTGAGAGTTTCCAAAACATAATAAAAAATGAATCTGGAATTAGTAATGATTATTGGAGAAGTAAATATTGGTTTGCTTTTATATGTAATTATGTCGAAGGGATGTTTATTCATAAATATGATTTAAATGCAAGAATGGGAGATTATAGAACTGAATTACATGAAAATGAAACGAGATTATATGGCGATAGTAGAAGTGAAATGGATAAACTTGCTATTATTTCACTCCGGGAATATCTTAATGAGAAATATTATGATTCAAGTTCTATTAAACCAGAAGATGATGATAAAATTTCTGTGCCAAGGAGAATTGGTACTTTTCAATCAAAATTACTTTCTAAAAAAGTTGAGATGCTATTTAATCAATTGTACAAACCTAAAAGACTGATGTTCAAAGATGAAAAGTACATATTAAAAATAATTTTTGAAGATTATTTTTTAACCAATAATTTTGATGATGAAAACAAACTGGGCACGAAGTATTCTTATAAGGACCTTAATGGAAGAGAAAAAGAAGTCTGCAAAGTACTTGAATCCTTTATACAATTCTTTTTTAATTCAATTAGCAATAACATGACAGTTGAAAAGATAATAGAAATTAAAAGACAAACAATCGGTATTACTATTAAAAAAATGTCTTTTGATAGTTTAAAAAACTATTACTTTAAAATAATAAATATAATAATTAGTAATAGCTTCATTGAAGATAAGGAACATAAGCAGTATGTTCTAGATTGTTATATGGATTTAGCAGTGGAGTTATCGAAGAACAAAAGTATAAAATTCAATGATAATTCTATAATTGTGAAGCTTACAAAAAATGCAGATATTGATGAGTTTCTGAATGTTATTAACATAACTGTGGACGAAAAAATAAGAAGTACCATTAATAATAAAGAGATTTCTGTTTTTAGTGGTTTTTTTAGTTATTCAATTGAAGATTTAAGTGATGGAGAAGCTGCGTATCTTGGCTTTTTTGCTTCATTAAATGAACAGATTTCCTCGCTTACCCCTAATAAAGACAAGTATATTATATTGTTAGATGAACCAGAGGCAAGAATGCATCCAGAACTAACAAGAAACTTTATAAATGAGTTAATACTCTTTTTAGGGGATATAAGCGAGAGCAAAAAGAAGTTTCAAGTTATAACTTCGACACACTCTCCTTTTATTTTATCAGACATTCCCTCAACAAATATTACCTATCTAGAAAAAGGTGATGAAGGTTATTGTAAAACCGTAAGAAGAGGACTTAATACTTTTGGAGTTAATATCCATACTCTATTTAAAGATGGGTTTTTTATGTCGTCAACAATGGGAGAGTTCGCAACTAGCAAAATTAAAGAAGTCATTTCATTAATCACTAACCATAGCGTGGAAGATTTGACTGAAAAACAAAAATGTGAGTGTTTATACATTATTAACTCTATTGGAGAACCCTTGATACGAAATAGAATTATGAAAATGTTTAATGACAAATTTCAATTAGATTATACTGATTTATTTAGAGAAAATCTAAAACTAAAGGAACAGTTAAAAAGATATGAAGAACCTAGAGAAATCATTCGAACAATTGAAGTTTTAAAGAAGCAAATAGAAAAACTCCAAATACATGTCAATGAATTAGAGGATAAGAATAATGATCAAGATTAATATGGATGATAAAGTTAGAAAAAACATCCAAACAGAACATTTTCAGGATTTAAATATGAGAGCTAAGGATACAATTAAAGAATTAATTAAGACAACAAAATATAAAAATTTGAAACATTACATTTGTGATAAAACTGGAAACATAGATGAAAAAAAGCTTAAAAAGCTATTGATTGGATCAAAAAGCGATTTAATTGAAATCATTAATATTATTGGTGAAATTAAGTTAGGTAAAAAAGATCCATTTGAAAATTTGTATACGAATTTCACTAAACGGGTTTGGTCAAAATCGCTTATGGAAAAGTTAAATGTAAGAGTTTGCCCATATTGTAATAGACTATATACATTTACTTTAGGTAAAGAAGGAATAAGACCACAATTTGACCATTTCTTTCCAAAGAGTCTTTTTTCATATCTATCGGTGTCTTTGTATAATTTAATACCTAGTTGCGGTATATGTAATCAAAAAAAACAAGCATTAGACACTAAAATGAATGATTTTTATTATCCATATGAGGACGAATTTGGATATAATGTAGTCTTTCAGACAAGCTCTGTAGATAATGATTTTACATACTGGGCTGGAACAAGTGATAATTTTGATATAAAGTTGACATGTAAAGATAAAAATCATAATTGTAAGGTTAATAATCTAAATGAACATTTAAAAATTGAATTATTATACAAACAACATAAGGACTATGTAAGAGATATTATTCGAAATGCAGTTATTTATAACGATAGTAGAATCGTGGAATTGATGGAACAGTTCCCTGAATTATTTGAGTCAAAAAATGAACTACTTAATTTAGTATTTATGAGCTTTATTGAAAAGGAAAATTGGGGCAATCGGCCTCTTTCGAAGTTAACACATGATATCTATGAAGAGTTTAAATTATTTACGAGCAAATGAAGGTAGAGAGTAATATCAAACTCAAGATGAAATCCCGTTCGTTTCCGACGGGATTTCGTTTCATATTATCAGAGTATCTCTTCTAAAAGTACTCTTAGTCTATCTGGGCCATCAATCTGTATTTTATTTAAATTACTTACCCAAAATCTTAATATTTCAAGTTTATCTAATCCTTCTGATACTTTTGCTACCCTCTCTTTAATCCTTAGAATATCCGGATTCCCCATAATATAGATAGAAATTTTAATAGTTGAAAGGGATTGTTGAAATCGCATGACCTGGGTAATATGCTCTGATAGATGAATGTCGAGTTGTGAACCTTCAAAAACTATGTCTGTTCCCTCGTTCTTATAGGCTTGATTCCCTCTAGATTCAATGATTAATTCGATATTGTTTTTTGTAGCTCTTACATCTACTTCTGAATGTGTGTCGCCACGTTTAATTGAATATCCTCTAAGTTGAAGATGCTGTACGATACGGTCGTTTACATCTTTGGGGGTCATTATTATCTGGTCAGGATTGAGTAATTGAGAATTAGCAGGCATATAACCCTCCTTATAAAGTTTTATATCTTTACTAACAAATATAACATTTTAAGGATGATTTGGATGTATAAAACAGGCAAATCAGTCAAGGATTTATTTGTATCAAAGGAAAGAGGATAGTTTTAGGGGAGATTTTTAAGTGAGCAACAAGTCATCACCACCAATATTTAGAGCTCGCACCACATTCATAAAGACACTCCCACACTTTATATGAAAATGAAGAAAACCCTTACTTATCATATAAAACGTTGATATATAGAATTTACAATGGTTACAAAAGCAAAAGAGTATAGAGAAACTTTAATATTAGAAAAGGAATATATTCATCCATAAATAAGAAAAAAGGAAAATATTTTTACATTCAGGAAAGGTGAACAAATCTTTAATCTAATCCTCAATCAAAGAAGTGTAATCCTGACCTTTCTGTTTTATTTAACGGTTGAAAAGATTCTTCTGATTTATAATATAGATTTCTTATATTCTACGATATCAAAATAATTTGACACCATTTTATACACGTGTGATAATACGTATAATTAAGCAAAAATTGAATAATATGAGGAGTGAATACTTTTGAAATCCCATTCTTCCAGAATAATCAATAGCGAGGTTGAACTCCTAGCTGATGGTTGGTATCTGGTTCATACTCTAGGGGGGCATCACCACTACAAGCATTCTAAAAAGTCAGGCCGACTGACTGTTCTTCATCCTGAGAAAGTCTCAACGATGAAGACAATGAAAAGCATTGGTAAACAAGCAGGGATTAAGATTTAATCCCTGCACCCTCTAAGTAATTAAAATGAACCAAACTGGAAGAGTAACAAGTAGTGAAACATCTTAATTTAATTAAAATTACAAGAAAATCTTTAGAAAGGAGAGATAATTAATATGGCACGCTCAAAAGGTGACATTAACAACCCACAGCAAGATAGACATTTAAAAATTTCGTACTCTTATCCTGCAATTTTTGAGTATGATGAAGATGGAATTTCAGTTTCGTTTCCTGATCTCCCAGGTGCACTTACTTGTGGAAATGATGAAGATGAAGCCTTTAGAAATGCTAAAGAGGCATTAGGATTACATTTATTTGGGATGGAACAAGATAATGAAACCATTCCTGTACCTACAAAACTCATTCAGGTATCCCTAGAATCTAATCAAGCTGTAGCTATTATCAACGTGTTTATGCCTTTGATTCGTGACCGTGTAAAAAGAACCACAGTAAAAAAGACACTAACAATTCCAAAATGGCTTAATGAAATAGCTGATGAACATAATATAAACTTTTCTCATATTCTACAAGAAGCTTTAAAAGAAAAATTGGGAATAAAAGAAGGTCAACAGGATCACCATTTATATTAATCCTTTTTGTATTTTGCAACTAGTTGAAATTACTCAAGTTCAATTAAATAAATTTATTAATTAAATTAAGATGTAAAGATTGATTTCAAAAAGTTATCCACTAACAATATAAGAAAACACAAAAATAATTTATCTAATTTAACATTCAGTAATGTTTAGTTCATTGATATGCCTATCTAAGTTTAATAAAAGAAGAGCAAAAACTCTCATGTCTAACTTTCATATATCTGACTTAACATAAAATTGAATATAACCCCGAACTAATTAAAATCTTAGCAATAGTGCTATAGATATTAAAATTTTCAAAGGGTCGATACAAGAGTCACTTTTGACTATTGTATCGACCCTTTTTCTTTTTTTCTAAAACAGCCACTTTTTGATTAATAATTTCTATTTAATTTTCAACATAATTAAAGATAGAGAAAAGGAAATAATTAAGGATATTTTCTAAGAGAACTCTTAATTAAATTTAATATTTTTCACATACATATATAGCTGTATGCACATTATCCTTTATGATTATTTAAATTTACATTTAGTTGACACGTATTAAAATACGTGTAATACTACGTATAATAACACGTATTATCGCTATAGATTGCATTTATTCCCTGTTTTTACACAAACAAGCACATTGGGCGTTGCATGTTCAAAAGTTTGGATGGCATCCATCATCCTTTGAGTAAGGTATAGGATGAGAGTAGTGAGTACATGTTTTGAGAAAAAAGAGGAGGAACCTGTATGAAACACGATTTAGCTTTCCGAAACAAAAACATTTAGAGCTGGATTTATTAAGAACGCTTTGCGATAGTAGCGGGGTATCCGCTGAACTCGTATTACGCCTTTGCAACATTTCTCTCCTTGATATGACAGAGAAGACCAAGCTTGATCGGGTGGAGCAGGCAATAGAATCTTATATCGAAACAGAAAATGCAAGTGAGGAGGATTTTTCATGATTTACAAGGAATTGAGCTTGAAGAATTTAGCTCGTATAGGAGTGCAAAATTCAACTTCCAAACGGATCACAAAAAGAACGTTGTCGTCATTTACGGGGAAACGGGCATGGAAAAAGCACAATCATCAATGGTCTTAAGCTTGCTATTCAAGGCAGTGACGCCGGACTTCTTGAAGACGAGACGTACGACCAATACATACTTGAACACTTCAATCAGCAAGCTCTTAAAGAGGGGGAGCGTAACGCTTACGTTTCCTAAGTTTAAGTACATATTTGGAGGGGAATTTAGTTTAGAGAGGGAGTGATTATATGAGTTATATTGCTCATATCCGTGAAAGCGACAATCGGATACAAACAGTTGAAGAACATTTACTAGAAGTAAGAGATTTAGCAGAATCCTACGGAGAAAAGATTGGCGTAAAACATTTAACTGGGTTAGCTGGCATGCTCCATGACATAGGCAAATATACCAATGAGTTTAGAGAATACATATTAGCAGCAGTAAATAATACAACCGCCCCACCTAAAAGAGGAAGTGTTGATCATTCAACTGCAGGAGGCAAACTTTTATACAACCTCTTCCATACAGAGAATATCACTCGTTACAAAGGGATAGTAGCTGAAATCGTAGGAAATGCTATTATTTCTCACCATGCATATCTACAAGATTTTTTAAATCCAGATTTAGAATCAAATTATTTACATAGAGTTCGGGATAAGCAATTGTCTGAATTTAATCTGACAAAGCAAGAATTTTTTGAGCGTGTCATAAATGAGACAAGATTTCATGAATATGTTGAAAAGGCTGCCCTAGAACTAGAACACTTCTTAACGAAAGAATATTCAGAAAATAAAGAAACCGAATTAATGTTCTTAACTAAATTTATCTTTAGTGCATTAATTGATGCTGATCGAACAAATACACGATTATTCGAAGAAAAAAAGGAAATCGAATCTGGAATTCAGCCAGAAAAATTATTTAATACATATTACCAGAGGCTTTTGTCAAAAATCAATTCATTCAAAAAACAGGAAAATGCAAATACTCCCATTAATCTTCTAAGAGCAGAGATGTCCCATCAGTGTGATCAATTTGCCGAGAAACCGTCAGGAATCTATACATTATCCATCCCCACTGGTGGCGGGAAAACATTAGCTAGTCTAAGATACGCACTTAAACATGCTAACCTTTATGACAAAAAAAGAATTATCTATATTGTCCCTTATACAACGATCATTGAGCAAAACGCAGAAGAAGTACGAAAAATATTGGGGGATGATGCTCAAATATTAGAGCATCACTCAAATGTAGTAGAAGATGCAGAGGATCATGATGAAAATCTGGATGGCATGATGAATGTGCAGCAAAAATTAAAACTGGCTAAAGATAATTGGGATTCCCCTATTATCTTTACAACAATGGTTCAGTTTTTAAATGTGTTTTTTGCTAAAGGAAGCCGAAATATAAGAAGACTCCATAACTTAGCCGAGTCAGTCATTATTTTTGACGAGGTTCAAAAAGTTCCCGTTTCTTCCGTGTCTTTGTTTAATCAAACATTAAACTTTTTAAAAATGCATGGTCATTCTAGTATCATCCTCTGCACGGCAACTCAACCGGCGTTGGACTTTGTAGAACAAAAATTGGAAATCAATGCAAATGCTGAAATGATTGAAGACTTAGAAGGTGTAATCGAAGCTTTTAAACGAGTAGAAATCATAGATAGAGCAACGAATGAAATTTTTAACAATGAAAAAATTTGTGATCTTATTGACGAGAAAATGAATGAAGTTAAGAGTATTTTAGTCATTTTAAATACTAAAACGGTTGTAAGGAACTTATATAACCTTTTAAAAGAGAAAGATAACGGTATTCCTATTTTTCATTTAAGCACATCGATGTGTGCTGCGCATAGGAATAGGATTCTTTCTGAAGTCACGCAGCATCTTAAAGAGGGAAATAAGATTATTTGTATCAGTACTCAACTTATTGAGGCTGGGGTTGATGTCAGTTTTGATTGTGTGATTCGTTCATTGGCAGGATTGGATTCCGTCGCACAAGCTGCTGGAAGATGTAATCGTCATGGAGAAAAGGACATCCAAAATGTTTATGTAATCGACCATGGTGATGAAAAATTAGATCGTCTAAGAGAGATTAAAGAAGGTAAGCAGGTGTCCAAAAAAATCCTCATTGATCTTAGGAAGAATCAAACAAGCCATGGTGGCCATGTGTTATCTAAACAAGCGATGGAAAGGTATTTCAAAGAGTATTACACAGCATTTGAAACAGATTTGAATTACTTTATACCAAAATTAAAAAAGAACATGACAGAATTATTGATGGCATCAAAACCTGAAAATAGTTACTTAGAAGCCTATTCTCGCAAAGAGAAAAAAGGCATTCCATTATTTCTAACAAATAGTTATAAAACAGCGGCTGATCATTTTCATGTGATTAATGAAATAACTACTTCAGTTATTGTGTCGTACGAGGATGGTGAAGATATTATTACGGAATTAAACGGTAATGGGACAATAGAAGATCTTACTAGATTACTACGGAAAGCCCAGCAGTATACAATTAACCTGTATCAGTATGAATTAGATCTATTAGCAGAAAATGATGGAATAGTGAGTTTTCTGGATGGGAAGATTTTAGCTTTAAAGAAGGGGGCGTATAACACAGAATTTGGCCTGAATCTTACAAATGATAGTAAGCTAGGTGAAATCATATTTTAAAAACCTATCTTTTTTAACCTAGGTTTTCAATAATATTATATTTTTCAATCCACACTTTCGTCTAATCAGCTGGTATATTATGTAATTATAGTTATATATCAAAAAAAGAGGGTGATTATAATGAGAAACTCGATTGAATTTGAGGTTTATGGTAATTATGCTTTATTCACGGACCCCTTGACGAAAATGGGGGGAGAAAAACTTTCTTATCAAGTACCCACTTATCAGGCGCTTAAAGGAATTGTTGAATCAATCTACTGGAAGCCCACTTTGCTAATGGTAGTAGATGAAATACGGGTTTTAAAACCAATACGTATGGAATCAAAAGGGATTCGCCCCAGTGAATATGGTGGAGGAAATACACTAGCCAATTACACCTATTTAAAAGATGTAAGGTATCAGGTTAGAGCTCATTTTGTATTTAATCTTCATCGACCAGAATTGACTTTTGACCGTAACGAAAATAAGCATCACAACATATTAAAACGCGCTCTAAATGCTGGAGGACGAAGAGATATTTTCCTAGGAACTAGAGAATGCCAAGCCTATGTTGAACCATGTGTATTTGGGGAAGGGGAAGGATTTTATGATAATTATGGAGACATCCATTTAGGTACCATGGTTCATGGAATTAATTATCCGGATGAAACAGCTAGGAATCAATTGGAAGTGCGATTATGGAATCCAGTGATGAAGGACGGCCTTATTCAGTTTATTAGGCCGGAAGAATGCATACAAGTACGTGTAATATCAGATATGGAATCGAAGCAATTCGATGATAGGAATGTAGAATCCGCTGATAACCTGTTCAACCAATTAGAAAGAGGGAGGTGAATAAATGAGTTGGTTATTAAATTTATTAGAAACATATGAATCTAATTTGGACCGCGTTGGTGTAATTGAAAAAAAGTATAACGATAAAGAATATACGCTGTTACCTATATCTCATACTACTCAAAATGCTCATATAGAAGTGGAAATTACCGAAGATGGCGAATTTCATTCAGCTACTGTCATTGAAAAAAGTGATGCTAACACATTAATTCCATGTACGGAAGATTCAGCAAACAGAGCTGGTTCAAAAATAGCCCCGTATCCTCTCCATGATAAATTAAGCTATGTAGCTGGCGACTTTGTTACATATGGCGGGAAAATAAAAAAAGAAGAACCATTTGCTTCCTATATAAAGCAATTGAAAGAGTGGGAACAATCAGCATATAGTCACCCTAAAGTGAAGAGCATCTATACTTATTTGAGAAAGAAGCGTTTAATTAAAGACTTGATAAAAGAACACATTGTGTATGTGGATGCACATAATCACTTAATTGATGTATGGAGTGATAAGTATGAGCCATTATATGGCGCAAAGCCACCCATTTTTTCCGCAGTTAACTCGGGGCAAGAAAGTGCATTTGTTCGATTTAATGTTCGTTCTCCGGATCGTATTTTAAAGAAGGTTTGGAAAGATCAAGAAATATTTGAATCTTTTATTCAATTTTATAAAGATTTATTAAGTGAAGAAGATTTATGCTTTGTAACTGGGAAAGTGGCCCCGAGGACGGACAAACACGCTAATAAAATAAGAAATGCCGCAGATAAAGCAAAATTAATATCTGCGAATGATACGAGTGGTTTTACATTTAGAGGACGCTTTAAAAAAAGCGACGAAGTAGCTAGTATCAGTTATGAAGTATCCCAAAAAGCCCATAACGCTCTGAAATGGTTAATTAATCGTCAAGGCAAAATCGTTGATCAGCGTGTATTCCTTGTGTGGGGGAATGAAGAAATTACTATACCTGATACAACGCTGGATACCTTTTCTATTGCACCTTTGCCAATTGGAAAAAAAGAAAGAATGTCCTTCACCCACCAAGAGTTTGCCAATGAAGTGGCTAAAGCTTTAGACGGGTATAGGAATAATTTAACTTCTAATGAAAACGTCAATGTACTTATTCTTGATTCAGCAACCACTGGCCGATTGGCAGTGCTTTATTATAGAAACATGAACAAGGAACTGTATTTGGATCGGCTGAAGAAATGGCATTCGACATGTGCATGGCTTCACCGCTACCGAAAAGATAATAATGAACAATATATTCAATTTTACGGAGCGCCAGCTACAAAGGACATTGCATTTGCAGCTTACGGTCCAAAGGTGAATGAAAAAGTCGTCAAAGGATTAATGGAGCGCATGCTTTCTTGCGTTATCGATGATAGAAAAATCCCATTAGATATTGTAAAAAGTGCTTATCAACGTGCTTCTAACCCTGTGTCTATGGATAACTGGGAATGGGAAAAAACACTCAGCATTACTTGTGCACTATTAAATAAACAGGAGGGATGCCAAGTGGCTTTAGATACAGAAAATATGGACCGTGATTATTTATTTGGCAGGTTATTAGCTATTGCGGATGTGATGGAAAGAAGAGCTCTAGGTTCAGGCGAAATGCGAGCTAGTAACGCACTTCGTTATATGAATGCTTTTTCTAAACATCCCGAAAGAACGTGGAAAACCATTCAGGATAGTCTTCAACCTTATCAAGCCCGGCTTGGAACAAAAGGATTATATTTATCCAAGTTAATAGATGAGGTGGCTTCTAGTATTTCATTTGAGGATTTTAATAATAAACCTTTATCAGGTAAATATTTATTAGGTTTTTATAGTCAACGACACGACTTATATCAGAAGAAAGAAAATAATGATTCCGTAGAAGTATCTAACTAAAAGGGGATATTAACATGACAATTCTAGACCATAAAATTGATTTTGCTGTTGTTTTATCAGTAACAAAAGCCAATCCAAATGGCGATCCATTAAACGGCAATCGTCCAAGACAAAATTATGATGGTTATGGGGAGATTTCCGATGTGTCAATTAAACGAAAAATAAGAAATCGTTTGCAAGACTTGGGTGAATCTATATTTGTTCAATCTAATGATCGAAAAGTCGATGCTTTTAAAAGTTTAAGAGAACGTGCGGAGTCTAACGCGGAACTAGATAAAGTATTAAAATCGAAAGAAAGTGCAAATGATACGTTTGCAATGATAGCTTGTCAAGAATGGATGGATGTCCGGAGCTTCGGTCAAGTTTTTGCATTTAAAGCAGTAGGAAAAGGAGCTAGTGTTTCCGTTGGTGTAAGAGGGCCTGTGTCTATCCATACTGCTACAAGTGTTGACCAAATCGATATTACGAGCATGCAAATTACGAAAAGTGTTAATTCTGAGCCTGGAAAGGAAAAAGGTTCAGACACCATGGGAATGAAACACCGTGTAGATTTTGGAGTTTATGTTTTTTACGGAAGTATTAACACACAGTTAGCTGAAAAAACTGGTTTTACAAATGAGGACGCGGAAAAAATTAAACAGGCACTAGTTACATTGTTTGAAAATGATACATCAGCTGCTAGGCCGGATGGTAGCATGGAAGTTCATAAGGTTTACTGGTGGGAGCATAATTCAAAATTGGGCCAATATTCTTCTGCTAAAGTACATCGGTTACTAGACGTTCAACATAATGTAGAAGAGCCGAAAACGTTTGACGATTATACCATTACTTTGAATGTACTAGAGGGTTTAAAAGTTGAGGAAATTGACGGTTTATAATGGAAGAAGATAATTATCTTATGTTGTCTGGTCTTCAGCATTTTCAATTTTGTAAACGCCAGTGGGCTTTAATTCATGTGGAACAGCAATGGGAAGAAAACGTTAGAACGATTGAAGGACAGCATCTCCATCGTAAGGCGGATAAGCCATTTATTAGGGAGAAAAGAGGTAATAAACTTATTGTTCGCGCAATGCCTGTTAAGTCAAATGAACTTAAAATTACAGGTGTTTGTGATGTGGTAGAGTTCATTGAAGATGAAAATGGCGTTGAAATAAATGGTGCTGAGGGAAAATACATCGCTTATCCTGTCGAATATAAACGAGGGAAACCGAAAGTAAACGATGCGGACATTTTACAATTAACAGCCCAGGCTATGTGTTTAGAGGAAATGTTACTTTGTGATATTGATATAGGTTATATATTTTATAATGAGATAAAACACAGAACTGAAGTACCGCTACCGTTAGATACTAAAAATAAAGTCAAGGCTATTGTCGTAGAAATGCATGATTATTATAAGCGCAGGCATACGCCTAAAGTAAAAACAGGAGCTTTTTGCAAAAACTGTTCCCTTCAAAATATTTGCTTACCAAAACTAATGAATAAATGGTCTGTAAAAAGTTATATTGAAGGGAAGATTCATGAATGAAAAAACTTCTTAATACTTTATTCATAACTCAGCCTGATGTTTATTTATCGTTAGACGGTGATAATATTGTTCTTCTTAAGAATCAGGAAAAGTTGGGTAGGTTGCCACTACATAATTTAGAATCCATCGTTTCCTTTGGTTATACAGGTACAAGCCCAGCACTGATGGGTTATTGTGCCGAAAGAAATATTTCATTAGTATTTTTAACATTGAGCGGGCGATTTCTGGCGAGAGTTGTCGGGAAAAGTAAGGGGAATGTAGTTTTAAGGAAGAAACAATACCGTGTATCAGATGATGAAGTAATGTCAGCAAAAATTGCACGTAATTTTATTGTTGGGAAGCTTTATAACAATAAATGGATAATTGAAAGAATGACAAGGGATTATCCATTACGAGTGGACGTGGCTCAATTTAAAGAAGTTTCACAACATTTATCATCGATCATTCTTGAAGTAAGAAAGTGCGAGGATTTAGAAAGGTTAAGAGGTTTGGAAGGACAAGCGGCAGTCAGTTACAATAAACAGTTTAATCAAATGATTTTACAACAAAAAGAGGATTTCTATTTTAATATGCGTTCTCGGAGACCACCGTTAGATAGCGTGAACGCAATGCTATCATTTGCTTATACGTTATTAGCAAATGATATGGCATCTGCCCTAGAGGGTGTTGGGCTTGATGCATATGTTGGTTTTTTGCACCGTGATCGACCCGGTAGAGCATCTTTAGCCTTAGACGTCATGGAAGAATTGCGAGGTGTTTACGCAGATAAGTTTGTTTTGACATTAATCAATAAAAAAATCGTAAATAAGGAGGATTTTCAAAAAAAGGAAAATGGAGCTGTTATCATGACAGATGGAGCTAGGAAGAAATTTTTATCGGCCTGGCAAAATAAAAAGCAAGAAAAAATTACACATCCATATCTAGGTGAAAAAATACCTTGGGGATTAGTACCACATGTACAAGCTCTATTATTGTCTCGTTATTTACGTAATGATTTAGATGAGTACCCACCATTTTTGTGGAAGTAGGTGTAACATTTGTTAGTATTGATTACGTATGATGTAAGTACCATTAGTAGTGGCGGACAAAAGAGACTGCGGAAAGTTTCGAAAATATGTCAAAATTATGGTCAACGAGTTCAGAATTCAGTATTTGAATGTATTGTAGATGCAACTCAATTAGCCACTTTGAAAATAAAACTGTCTAATATTATTGAGGAAGATCATGATAGTCTCAGGTTTTATCAGTTAGGTAACAATTATAAGTCCAAGGTAGAACATATTGGTGTCAAAGAATCAGTCGATTTAGATAGTCCTTTAATTTTTTAGTGCGAATGTTCAGCACACATAGATTTCCAGAAACATTCGCACCTAATTTTTCATGTTTTACTAGTGCAATTTTATGAATTTCTAAATTGAGTTCTTTATTTAATAAAGAAAATAGTGTATTTTTGAGTTGAATAACCCATTTTTTAGTTGTTTTAATCAAAAATCGCCGTCGCATCCTTCATGGATGCGTGGATTGAAATCGTAAGGATTGCGGGCATCTTGGTTTCCCGGAGCTCGTCGCATCCTTCATGGATGCGTGGATTGAAATAATTTCATCCATCATACATAGCTGCAGGATCTTAGTCGCATCCTTCATGGATGCGTGGATTGAAATACCAATTATCGAAGGACTTAATGAGGTTATAGAGAGTCGCATCCTTCATGGATGCGTGGATTGAAATGCAAAGTCTTTACTTACGTACAAGTGGTCAAAGTCGCATCCTTCATGGATGCGTGGATTGAAATATTAATTGTAAGTTTGTTGATTGCTTGGAAGGAGAAGGTCGCATCCTTCATGGATGCGTGGATTGAAATTTACGATTACTGTTTGCATTTTGTTTCCACCTTTGTCGCATCCTTCATGGATGCGTGGATTGAAATATTATTAAAACTCATATTTAGTTTCTTCCCCTGTTGGTCGCATCCTTCATGGATGCGTGGATTGAAATACCTTTTCTGGAACCTCCAAGAATCGGTAAACTCGTCGCATCCTTCATGGATGCGTGGATTGAAATCTTGGGTCGCCTCCCTTTATTCCGTCTTTGTAATAGTCGCATCCTTCATGGATGCGTGGATTGAAATATTTTGCGTTTTGATACAGTGTTCTTGCCTTTAAGTCGCATCCTTCATGGATGCGTGGATTGAAATTTAGTTAGTGATCCTACTGTTACAGGGGTTGAAGTCGCATCCTTCATGGATGCATAGATTGGAATAAATGATTAATTAAAATAATACGGTTTGTCGGACTTTTGCAAAGTGCTAGTATTAGCAATAGTTACAGGACGATGGAAGCATTGCATGATGTAGTGAAGGCTGGGAAGGCAAGGTATATTAATAAAATTCTAGAAATTAAGGAATTACTAAATATTTATCAAGTCGAACCAGATACGTTATTAAAGGATATTTGGTTTAGAACAAGGTCTTTATTAATGGATGGAAACTACGTTAGAACCTTATTTCAGCTCGAACCAGTAGGACATTATTCCATTAGGGAATAATGTCTCTTTATTTTGGACTCAGCTCATTGGAATTTGTTTTAGTTAACTTATATTTTGAAAGTAAAGTCAAAGCTCCTTGTTTTTTGTTTCTAAAATAGAAAAAACAGATATTTAAATTTATGGAAATAGATGCTATTGTTATTTTATAGAATCATTTGAGGTGGTTGTTATGTCAGAGTTCAGAGATTATTTAGGGTCGTTTATTCGGTTATATAGAGAGTCGAAGGGTTTAACTTTAAGAGAATTAGCTGATTATTTAGACGTTCCTTTTACGTCCGGCTCAGTAAACAGGCAACAGAAATTAGATGTATGAAAGAACTATACGAGATACAACAGGGGGAGAAGGAATAAGATGTTAGGAGCAATTCAGATTATCGCGTTTTTATTATTCGTAGTTTTTATCGTGAAAGGAATCATTGATATTTTTAGAAAGAAGAAATGGAGAAAATCGTTTTTATTCAGCTTAATTTCATTCGTAG
Source organism: Peribacillus sp. SIMBA_075 (assembly GCF_046534585.1). NCBI lineage: Bacteria > Bacillati > Bacillota > Bacilli > Caryophanales > Bacillaceae > Peribacillus > Peribacillus sp. SIMBA_075. The sequence goes on from NZ_JAWRYN010000027.1 coordinate 42,435, forward strand.
TCTTTATGATTGCCATACTTAACGACCCGACATTAGATACAGAAACAGCTTCTAATGAAACGAAAACCAAATCATCACAGGAAGAGAAAAAGCAAGAAGAAAAGGCTGAGAAAAAAGAAGAAGCAGCCAAAGAAGAATCTGAGAAAAAAGATTCTGAAACAGCTAAAAAGGAAACGGAAAAGACTTCCGAAAAAGCTACTACACCCGCTACAACTAAAACAGCTACTCCTAAAGCCGTACAGCATGGAGTCAAAGCGAATAAAGAATAAAACGGTTGGGATTCAATTAGGAAAAGAGAGAACCGATAAGTATGGCCGAGTATTAGCGTATGTTTGGGTAGGGGATACGACTTATCAAGAAATGGTATTGGAAAAAGGATTAGCCGCTACCGCTTACTTATATAACGATTTAACGTTGCTCGATGAATTTCATAAGGCACAGGATATCGCTCGTAATAAAAAGATTGGAGTTTGGAGTATTCCAGGCTATGCTCACGTAGACCATGACCACGGTTTCCATTATGAAGAAGAGAAGAAAGCAGAGCCAGCTCCCGCTCCAAAACCTAAACCTGCTCCGAAGCCAGCGCCTACTCCAGAGCCAGAGCCAGAACCACAAGCAGAGTTCTTCCAGAACTGCACCGACTTACGTACCAAATATCCAAGTGGCGTACCATCCGACCATCCTGCTTATCAAGCGAAGATGGACCGAGACAAAGATAATTACGCATGTGAACAATAAAAGGAGGTGAGTCGAAAAGGGCTCGTCGCGCTGGCATTGTTCATACTGCGGCAGAACTTTATGCGAGATCCGATGATGAATCTGAGCGTTTCCAAGCTTCCGATGTTCATCGTTGGGCTGCTTCTGCTATTGTCGTATACGTTGATATTTATGTCGAGCATGATTGTTCTGCCGATGTTTCTGCAGACTGGTGCAGGACTATCTGTGTTCATCACCGGACTCATGATTTTCTTGATAATTTTTACGAAGAAAACTATCCAGCAATATACGAGTTAGAACAAAAAGCGTTTACAGATTCGTTTGGTCAATGCTGGAAAAAACCAGGTGGGGATATATTGAATTTACCATCGTTCTTTTTTTCCACGACGATAATAAATCATATGAGTTAAAAAATAATCAATGGATTGATGATGAAGAAAAATGGTCATAAAAAACGATGAAGAATGCCTATATATAGGCATTCTTTTTTATTATTGAAATATCAACATTAACGATTAACATAGCTTATTTTTATAAATCTCAAATTGGCAACCAAAGCTTTCGCAGATTTGAAAAACAAAATTGAATACTGAAACAGCTAATCATCTGGTCACTAGGGATCAGTTGGCCATCAAAACAGCTGAATATGACGCAAAGGTTAAAGAGCTTGCTTCAGCTAACAATACAATTAAAAACTTGAATGCTACACTTAAATATGTGGAAGAAAAGGCTGGACAATCTGATAAATTAGTCGCAGAACTTGTAAAAGAAATTCAAAAGGATAATAAAGAAGTGGAGAAACATGGCAAAGAGGTTGAAAAGGTGAAAACTAAAGCTGAGGCTGCTGAACCAATGACAAAAGAAGAAGTGTATGCAATAAATATCACTATTGATAAAGCAGATACACCATCAACAGAAGATGTACATTAAGAAGAATATCAATTAGTTTAAAATTCTTTTTTGTCTCAAAATATAAGAATACTAGTGGCAATGAGATACTATTTAAAAAAGCCTCCAAGATATACCTAGAGGTTTTTTCTGTCTACGGAGTCCTGGAAAACCGTAAATGGAGTTTCCCCAATTATACATTATTCAAGAAAATGTAAATGTATTTTTTTTATTCCGTCTCACTACAACAAGATTACTTGCCGTTTTGAGACAATGAATTTTATATATTTACAACTTCCTATAATTTATCTTATGTAAACCAGTTAAATTGTAAACTATGTAGAACCATAACTATTCTCTCTCCTCCATGTGTGTACGAAGACACAATGTAAAGTACATTGGGGACATGAATTTGAGTACATGGAGTTAGTAATCCACTCAAAACCGCACCAATTCAATCTCTAACTGTTTTGAGATACAAAATCGAGTACATTATAAACAATACAGTCGTATAAATTTAACTGTAAACAGACATAATTGATATCCCGTTTGTTCGGATATCCAGCAGCTCGAATGGTTGATAATAGCTCCACGAAAGAAAAGCGTTTTTTCCGTAAGTTTTTTAAAAGATTTTCCCATGTTTGATTAAAATGCTTGGATGGCCAATGAACATTCGAATAACCTGCGAAAAAGACTTAATTTAGAAAACAACAGATACATGATGACAAAGGTAATGATTCCTGTAATGGTCTGTTCAATTCCGTTTGCTTTGATAGGACTGACTGACAACGTGACAACAAACACAATGGCCGCAAGATCAGGCGGGGTCAACTGAGCCAGTACAGCCTTTCCTTTACAGAGCATTGCGACAATCACTAGACCAAAAAGCAGAATTAACTTGCCAATAAAAGTGAATATTTTCTAACCTTATTTTTATGTTTTCTAATAAAAAGACAAATACTATTCTACCACAAAACCATGAAAACATACTTAGCAAGGTGGACAGCTTGTATACAATAAAGAAAATCATAACTTCATGCCAAGTTATCAAGCGCTTTATGAAATAAGTTATTTATTAAAATACTAAAATCAACCGGTCGAAGGTGTAACGAAATGAAATCATTCAATCTTCTAGGTCTAAATGGTTCCATTCATTACTTATTCGATGGGCTAGCCATTAAAGATGTAATCATTCCAATCATACCAATAGTTAAGCCAGAAAAAAGGAAAGCTTTTAACTCTAACATTTTAAACGCCGACGTTACAATTAGACCATCTATCATGAAAATAACGACCCCTATATTAACGGACATAGCTTTCGATATAAATTGAGCTAACAAGTCAGTTCCCCCGGTACTTGCCTTATATCGAAGCATGACTCCTACTCCGATTCCAATTAATCCTCCTCCTAATAACACACTTGGAAAAATAGAAAGGGAAAATTGGTTTCTTAAAGGGGCTAGCCAATCAATGAACATAGACGCAACAATTAAACCCAAAAAGCTATTATAAAAGAATGATCGTTCATGAATCCATGCGAATATACACAGTGGGATACTCAAAAGAAACATGGCTAAACCTGTTGGGAATCCAAAGTAATAATGGATGATGAGGGCAATGCCTGTAATCCCTCCATCTAATAAATGATGGGGAACTAAAAAACCGTTTATTCCGATACTCAATAATAGACTGCCTATAAGAATAGCCGTGATTTTCTGAAGAATAAACATCACCTTTATCATTTGTTTATTGCTAATATATGTACAAGCATAAGACTTCAGAATGAGGCAGAGATTTATACCTAGTTGAAATTTAACCTTTTTAAAAATGGGTGTGACTAGGTGAATAAGGCCTCCTGTTAAAAATGCTCTTATGCAATTTTTTAACCACTGGTCTTTTTGTTTCGGTGTTTTTGAATACTTTGATATTCTTGTTGAACAGGTGTCAATTGTTTCTTCTGATTACTCGAAATGGGTCTCACCCCCTCTTTCTCCTTACGTTTGTTCTTTCATAAGACCTTTGATTTTATTAAAGTCCTTATCTAATTACTTTATATTTGTGTTATCCTTTTGGAGTTTTTTGTTCTAATTGATCAAGTTCCAAATACATTTTTGAATTCGTCGAAACAAGGATTTTATGATCTGGATACACTTTTTCCAAGTCTGATTTCACGTTCTTTTCGATTTTTTTAATCGAAAACGCTCAAAGTTTTCGACTTTTAGTGCTATGAATAACTCTTTATCCGTATTCACAGCCTTGAAGTATAAATTTCCATTTAATCTGAGTGGAATTGCTTTAACAAACATAATGGATTGTGAAGATAAAAAAATGGATACGGATATAGACGGTATTGCGGATAAATCTTCTTTAACAATCGGGTACACCTCTTGAACTGGTCTAGCCCTTGACCTAATAGTACGATAGGGCGCGTTAATCGAGGATGATAGCTAACGACTCTGAGGTTTTTCAAAGTTTAATCAAAATGTATCCCTATTGAAAGATTGGATGTAAGTACCAAATGGCTAAGTAAAGCCTTTTTAGAAACAACATTCGATTTGGGATTATGCTCATCCCAGGAATTACATCCTGTATTAATCTTATAAAAATGGGCATAAAAAAAGCAGCAACTTTGTCCGCCTTTTTCTCCTATTTTGTCCATATTTTTTATTAAAATAAATAAGCCGATTACTTTGGCGTAAAATAAGGAAAATACAGATTTACAAAGTTAAAAGCATCCCATCTGAAATAGAAATTAAAACATAAAAGGCCGACCAAAAATGAGGTCAGCTTTTGATATTCTTAGCAGCATGCACCATATCCATAGGCTGGGGCATATCCACCATAACCGCCACCAAAACCACCGCAGAAACTAGCTCCAACAATAATTAAGAGAATAAACAATACAACTAAAAAGGCAAATCCACCACTAAATCCACAGCCCCCGTCAAATCCATCACAACAGCCATCTCTACGAAAACCTGACATACAATCACTCCTTATTTGTTTTAAGGAGGAACTTAAATGGGTTAATTCATTCTATGTTCTACATAGTTTAATGACACGATTAAACAACAAAAAAGACCGAAATATCATTCTACCTTTCATGGCTCAAATACTTCATTTCATTGATTTGGCGTTCTATTGGGTCAAGGCTATATTCTAAGGCTTCCATTTGAATCACTTTTAGTTCGTTTGCTACATCATTCTCTTGAACCTTAGGGAATATATGTCCGACAATCCCTTTCTCCAATAAATTCTTTTTTATTTTGTTGTTGTATCTTCAATGCTTTATACAATTTCAGTTCTTTCACAACAATAGAACGAACCTTCTTTTCATCAACATCCGGAACGAACGATAATCGGTTACTCAGCTCCCCCTATATTTCAACCAAAAAGGGGTACCGCCACATACCCATCAAGCTAACAAAGTAAATTACTAAATACGAAATGATCCTTGTTTCAAAATTAGCGAGTGATGGAAAAATAGGCATACAAAATCCGGCTCTTCAGCACGCATTACGAAAACTGAGGAGCAGGATTTATCATTAGTTGAAATTATTTCACTTCTACCCAGCCGTTTTTAATGGCTAGAACAACAGCTTGTGTACGGTCGTATACATTTATTTTTTGAAACATGTTACTTACATGGTTTTTTACTGTTTTTTCACTGATGTATAAAGTTTCGCCGACGGCACGGTTGCTTTTTCCGTCTGCTAAAAGTTGAAGAACTTCACACTCGCGTCGAGTCAATAGGTGATGCGGTCTTCTGATTTCTACAGCATGCACTGAATCACGATCAGCACCCACTTCAGCAGCTAAACGACGATATTCTTTGACTAGATTATGTGTCACCTTCGGGTGAAGGTATGAGCCACCTTCTGCGACTACACGAACAGCATTAATTAACCCCTTGGCGTCCATTTCTTTTAACAGATAACCTTGTGCTCCTGTTTTCAATGCATGCTGTACATAGTTTTCATCATCATGAATCGATAAAATGATGACTTTCGTTTCAGGGTAACGGTTTACAAGCATTTTAGTTGCTTCAACACCGTTCATATTCGGCATGTTGATATCCATGATAACAACATCTGGTTTGTGTGTTTCAACAAGATCCATAGCCTCGCTTCCGTCATCGCCTTCGGCAACAACATCAAAGGATTCAAAATCTAATATACGCTTAACGCCTTCACGGAAAAGCTGATGGTCATCGATAATGATGATACTAGTCTTCAACGGCTTCTTCCTCCTAATTTATATAAATGCCTATTCTCTAAAATTTATAAATAGGGAATTTTCTTTTCAGCAGCATTTACAGAAAGAATAGCATATTTTTTCGTTTTGGGGATAATCCTTTTTCTTAGCTTGATGGCGATGTGGTGGGGCCTCTTGTTGAAGAAACTGTACGGCTGAACCATTAAATTGTTGATTAAGTCATACACATAAAGCAATTAATTCTTGTGCTTGATATTTACTTGTACGTTGAACAAAAATTCTTTAGAGAAGACGGAGATAAGAGATTCATTTCGTCTGAAACAGAAAAACTCATAGAAAACGCCACCCTTCCTGTATATTTCTACAAAAAGAATAGCGTTTTTTTCGGAATGATGATACAAATTCACCTTAGTTTGATGGCGATGGGGCGGTACCTCTACTTGGCATCCGGGAACACTCTTCGTACCATATCACCAAACTCATCAGATAGTCCGCCAATGGGCTTTCCATTTTGAATATCGTTCACATATTCTTTCATACTTTTAACAAAGTCCGGATTCGCAGAGACATAAACATCGTCTATATCTTTATCATGTTTTTTTACCTGATCAACAATTTTATTTTCTAAGTCATTAGTCAGGTTCTTGTCATTTGTCAGATTCACGGCAACATATGCGTTATTATCTGTAATAATGACAGAGGCACCGTCTACACCTTCCATGTCCTCTAGCCGATTTGCTATTTCATCAGCCACACGCATTTTATTATTATGGTCAGCATTGTAATTGTAATCGTTATCCCTGTTTCTGTCGTTTACATTCAAGGTATTGTCCATGGCATTATTCTTATCGCTTCGAGTATTCATTCCTACATTTTTTCCATGATCATTATTATCACTCGTCCCGCAGCCGGTAAGTAACAGCGCAATTAAGGCGCTTGTTAAAAAAGTGGATTTCATGTTAGTCACTCCTTTTAAAAGTATTTACCCTAGTACTATTTGTTGTATTTTCGGGAATATTCATAAAAAGAGGATTTTATTAAAAGTGCTTGTTATGGATACCTGACTGGTTTTGCTCGGAATATCTACATTAATTTTATTTCATTAATTGCTGTTTCCGATCTTAAGACCATTACCACATGCCCATCAAGCGAAGGCAAACATCGAGAAAACGTTGCATTTTAATTTTTTATAAATAAAAATATTTGCACTGTAATCAATATGTGGATTTTGCCTGTACTGGGAAATGTTACAAGCTCCCATAATGTAATAAAACAGGAATGAGTTGTACCCCGTCGTAAAAGTACATCTCGAACAGTGGAATTTATTATCAAAACAGCCGTTATTAACGTCCTTATATAGTAATGATATAGGAACACGGTGTAAAATTGCGAATATATTTAATAAATAATGAACAAACTAATTACAGCGTGAGAAACTCCTTGGAGTTCCTTTCCTTTTTTATCTAAAAATACCTTCTAATATTAATTAGGAGGTATTTTTATTTTTGTTTCTCCTAAGGGATTTTGGAAAAGTCTTGGCTACTTAAGTCCTCTGAATATAAAAATTTGTTTGATTTAGTGTTGACAATCCAAAATGTCCTTTAATTCAACCTTAATCTTACGTGTTCAGTACGCCTTACGGGCTTTATCAAAAATGGCGTTTGTGATCGTTTTCTGAGGTTCGTTCTTTTGCCTCGTAGTAATAAGTACTCCGTGAAAGCTCTAGGACGCCACACATTGCTGATACCGAGTATTTATCTTTGTTCCGTTTAATGACATTTACTTTCGTCCTAGTATCAGCGCGGCTTGCTTATTCTCCATCTGTAACTTCTTCAGTTCTTTTCGTAGTTTAATAAGTTCTTGTTCCTCAGGTGAACGGTTATCTTTTTCTTCAAAAGAACCTGTGTTTTCACTATGTTGTATCCACCGGTCTAAAGAAGAAGGAGTAAGTTCATATTCTTCAATAAGAGACTTACGGTTTTTTCCATTTTGGTAGAGCTGAATGATCTGTTGTTTAAATTCGGAAGTCAACGTACGGCGTTCTCGCTTGGTCATATTGAGTTCTCCTTTATCTGTAGTGTGTTAAGTGTATCTGCCCTTAAAACTTCTGTCCAGATAAGTGTAGACGTTTCAATCGCTCAAATTAGAAATAAAAATACTTTTAAGGGACAAATTAAGAAAGTTCAATTATAAAAAGTTATAAGGAGCTAGTGATATGCAATTACCCGAAGACGTTAAAAATTTTTTAGGAATAAATTCAGCTAGGCATAAAACAGAAGAGCTAGGTATAGATCCATGCTTTTCACAACTCATAATACATAAAGAGATACATGGGAATAGGGTATTCGTCCCATTAGATTTAAAGAGAGTTTGGAATCGTTTATAACAACACAAAGAGCAGCCGTCTGGATGTAAAACGGTTGCTCTTTTTATACTCTTAGACTTTTACTTCGTAATAATTTTATATTATATGGAAGAATTTTGAGTACATATAAAACCTTTTTTTCTCCATTCTAAAAGAGTAATAATTTTTTGAAAAAGGAGGCGTTATTCATGACAGTAATCACTAACGTTAAGACAACTCTTGCAGGGTTGAAAAGTGCTCAAGCTAGCTTTGAAACCTTCTCTCTTGGTACAGACAACGAACAAGCAAAGCAGCTTTACCAGGATGCTGCAAAACAAACTCAATCCATTATAGACACCATTGAACCACGTATTCAACAAATCGAACAAGAAGAACCCCAATACAAACAACAATAATGTAAAAGCTAGGGAAGGTTGGTTGAGTGTTAACCAACCTTTTTTGCCTTCCATGATAATAAAATAAAGGGGTGATCTTATGAAAGAAAAATAAACCAATTCATCATGTTTCTTTTATTACTAACTGTTATCGGTTAGGTTCAGGATGTAATAGAAATCAAACTCAATCCGGTGAGGACCATGAGGATCTTAGTATTTCACAGGTACATATAAGCAAGCCCATCAATCAATCCGTGGCGAATCAAGCAAAAAAGAAGGTCATCACAGAGGAAGACATTTCGGATGTGAAGGCTGTGAATACGGATAAGAGCTATTAATAGCGATAAAAGTCGAAAACTTTGAGCGTTTTCGATTAAAGAAAATCGAAAAGAACGTGAAATCAGACTTGGAAAAAGAGTATCCTGATCGTAAAATCTTGGTATCGACCGATTTAAAAATGTATTTGGAACTTGATCAATTAGAACAAAAAATCCAAAAGGATAACACAAAACGGAAGAAATTAGAAAAGGACTTTAATAAAATCAAAAGTCTGATGAAAGAACAAACCTAAGGAGAAAGAGGAGTCGAACCATGTCGAATAAACAAAAGAAACAATTGACACCTGTTCAACAAGAATATCAAAGGATTCAAAAACACCGGGAAACAAAGAGACCAGTAGTTAAAAATTGCATAAAAGCATTTTTAACAGGGGGCCTTATTTGTCTGATCGGGCAGCTCATTTCCGCGTTTTTTATTTATTATTTTGATTTCACCGACCAAACAGCTGGAAATCCAACTATAGGGACTTTAGTTTTTATTACGATGCTTCTTACAGGTTTCGGTGTCTATGATTGCATGGCTCAATTTGGAGGCCGGGACGGCTGTACCGGTTACTGGTTTTGGCAATGCCGTCATTTCAGCAGCGATTGAACACCGAACCGAAGGGTTCGTATTAGGGGTAGGCGGTAATATGTTTAAACTGGCAGGATCGGTGATTCTATTTGGCGTCTTTTCTGCGTTTGTCATCGCCTTGATTAAAACAATTCTTATACAGTGGGGTGGCTTGTAATGTTAGAAGGTCATCGTAAATGGGTCTTCGAACAAAAGCCCGTGATTGTTTCTACAGGTACAGTGGGAGGGCCGTTTGAAGCAGATGGAGCTATCGCGAAAGATTTGATCTTCTGCATGATGATTTATGGCTCGGTCAGGATTCCTATGAAAAAGCTCATAAAATATTTTTTGAAGAAGCTTGTCAAAATCCATGGAAAAAGGGGGGATTCAAAAGGAACAGGTTCAGTTTCTCCTAGCCGGGGATCTTGGTCAGATTGGCCATGAAGTGTCCCTGGATTTATTTAAAAAGCATGGAACCCCTATTAGTGAAAACCAGTATCAGGACTGCGGATTAATGATTTATCGGGAAGGGCAACCGGTTTTGGCAGGAGGTAGTGGTGCGGGGTGTTCAGCAACAGTCGTCTATGGTCATTTATTAAACCGAATGAAAAAAGGTGAATGTAAAAGAATGTTAGTGGTGGCAACGGGGGCCTTATAATCATACGTGCTTATTGGAAGTTAATTCAATTAAAAGAATCCGTGTATTTATAATCAATCTTTTTTATAAAAATCTCTATAACCTATAAAAATGAAATCCACATTTTGATAATTTTGTTCAAAATGTGTGGGTTTCTTCTATTATAAATTCGGCTTTTGCAGCACACTTTTGATCAAACTTTACTTTAATCCTACAGTTAGAATCAGTAATCGGTTGTACATTTCGAATTGATTATAATTCGAAATACGACATTGAAGCACAGGATTTTTAATAAAAGATACCGAATAACATAAAGAACTTTATGCAAATCTTTATGTTTAAATAAGATACAGCGTCTATATTTTGATTTTCCAGGTTCCAGGGATGAAATATTGGGTCACCAACTTCACTTGATAGTCGATCCCTCTTCACAGACGATTCATAAGGATAAAAGATTATTCACCAGAGAAGGTTCTTTCAAAACAAAAAGAGAAGGCTAGAAAATCTTCTCTTTTTTCTTTTAATCCTTTTCACGATAATTGGTTCTTCTCTCTCCCAGGAGTTTCGCAGCCTTTTTAGCCTTCTCTTGCTCAGGGTTTGTATATAGGGCAGCCGTTGTGGTTGAAGTATGACCCAGTTGAGTCATCAGCAAATGGATGTCTCCTGACTGCTCCATTAAGTTCGTTCCATAAGTATGCCTAAGTTTGTGTGGGGACATCGATTTATTGGACTTAAATGCCTTCGTGTACTTCTTTACTAGTGCCTCAATCGCGCGGTTGGAAAGTGGGGTCGCTCCATCATTCACTCTAGTCAAGAATACATAGGCCGTATCATCGTTTGATCCCCTATAACGTTCCGATCGCACAGCTAGGTAATCTTTTATGTCCTGCATGGACGGAGGAGAGACTGCCACAACATCCTTTTTTCCACCCTTACGTAAAACGTGTATTTGTTTTTCTTCGAAATCCAAGTCACGTAGCCTTAAGTTGGATAACTCGTTCACCCGGATACCGCTTCCTAAGAAAAGGGATAAAATTGCAAAATCACGTTCTTTGTCCCTTTTAAAATAAATGAGTTTCCTGGATTTTCCAGGTAGCTCCTTTTCATAATTATGCTTCACGAATTCAAGAAACCGAGCATCTTCATCATTGTGAAAAATCTTTGTAGATATTCTAGAAGCTCGTGCCCCTAATGTCTCTTTCACTTTATTCACTTCAATTTTCAGCATAACATTTCGATAGAAGTAAGGTTCGCCTTCATCATTTTCGGTCTGAGTCGTTAAATACTTGAAAAGGGAACGTAATGCTGAAATTTTCCGATTGACTGATACCTTTTCTGCCTTTTTTGTTTCCTTTTTATTGATGGGAATATTTCTCCGTTCCAAAAATTTTATAAAGGATTGGGCTTCGACTAATTTTAACTTTTCCAGCACGGACAGAGGAATATCCTTAATATGTTTGTCTTCAGCAATGCCTTCGGCAATCAGCCATTCCAAAAACAATTTATAATCAAGAACGTAATTCAAAAGGGTGGAAGGGGAACGGGTATCCAATTTATTATCAACATATTCAACGATGTAGAAAGGCATGGACTTAACCAGCTGTTCCAATTTCTGCTCATGGACTTGATGTTGTCTGGTATTGGCCATTGGTAAACTCCTTTATAAAGTTCTATTTCTGCGTAAAATTCAATTTTTACGAATAGTTGTTTACATAATTATGTTATGTTCAAGTTACTAACTTACGTAACAGCCCAGCACGGAAGGGTAGGACTGAAATAATTAACTTTTCACAGGAATTTTTACATACTCATATTTTTCTGGATTTTGAAGTTTATGATTTTCGATAGCAGCTTCAGCAACATCTTTCGTTTCAAAGATTTTATCTACCTTGATTGTTTCTTTATTTGTCTGGAGATCATAAACACGGATTTTGTAATTCATCATAAAACTCCTTTATTAAAATTTGAGGATTTGTTTTGTATAGTCAGTGAAATCCTCAAGATGGTTCGCAACAATTTGCTGCAAAATGTCTATATTAACCGTCTGGTAATCATGAACGGCAATGTTTCTAAAACCCACCATGGCCTTTAATCGTTTAACAGTATTTTCGTCAATAATTAAAGCCCCATGAAGCATATCAAAAGCATCTCTGCTGGTTTGAGGCAATCCCAATTTCCGTTCAGCTACAATATGCATAGCCAAGTCGATTGACGCTTCGCAGGCCCTTTGAATATTAAGTATAATGGAGTCTTGTTTAGTAAAGTCTTTTAGACTTCCAGCATCGTTGGCATATACTTCGCGAACGCGGTTCATGCAACGCTCTATTACACTAATTTTATTCAAAATCACATCATTCTTCATAAATGCTCCCACTTTCTCCTATTTTTTTTAAGATATTTTCACGTTCCTCATTCAATTTTGCGTACATGCTTAGAGCAGTCATTTGTTGGTTTTTAAGAAGTGTGTCATCTTTCGAATAAATCACAGTACCAGTTGTGTAAATCTGTGCTTGAAAAACGGTTGATGCTGATCTTAGATTAATCAGGTCCACATCTATTTTAAGGATATCGGCCAGTTCCTGGGCCAATAAAAATAACTCATATGTAATATGTGAAGAATCTTCACTGTAGAACGCTACATCAATGTCACTATCCTTATGTGTAGTGTTCTTCGCGTAAGAACCAAACACGATGATAAAGGAAGGATCAATTTGGCCTATTAGGAACTCTTTAATACTTTGAAACATTTCTGTTTTCATAAGACACGCTCCCTAATGATAATATGAATATTATACCAAACGTCTATTCCTATGTCCATTTGTTCGTAAAATGAGTATTTTACGCAAAGATAAGTTGAACCTCTTTCTCTAAAGCACGTGCTCTATTCATGTTACCTTTTCCAATATACTTTTTCTCACTTTTAAATTTTATAACATATGTTCCAGGTCCTTTTTTGCATTTTCTTGTATCCACCGTAAACCTTCCTTGCCTTTTTATTCAAATGAAGAATAATAAACATCCTATAACTGACGTATATCTTCATCCTGATTTAATTCCTGTGGATATACGTCCTTTGGCAATGTCAATGACTAGACAACAATTTACTGAATTCTATAGTGGTTACTTAAAAGTTGTAAAGGATGCTTTGGAGGATCCATATCGACCTAAAAAGGCTTTAAGATACGCATTGCAGGACTGGAGTCGATTAGACTTCTTTTCAATGAGTAGGCTGTTACCCAAGGTAAAACGAGATTACCGGTTTGTTTATAAATATGACTCAGACGAAACTTCCTTTTATAAATTAGCTGGTGGTTTAAGGAACGCTAAAGGTGTTAACGGTGATAGCATTTATTATAAAGCTCAAAACAGGGACAAGTCTGAAGAAGTTTGGGAAAAAGAAGAACAATAGATTTATTGCTAAACTAATATAGTTATACCAGGGATTTCTCTGGTTTTTATTTACCTACATCACTCTTTCAACTAAATTGGTATTATGTTGAAAGAGTGGATTTTTAAATATTTGTCCCCTTCTTTGCAAAATGTGACACAAAAGTGATGCCTTTCCATGTTATGCTTTTAACAAACAAATAAGGAGCTGCATACATGATTAATAAATATGCCTTCATTTTACTTGCTGGCTTAATGTTAATTGGTTGTTCTTCTCAATCAAATGTAAAGGCATCTAAAGAAAAGACTTCTAAAGAAGAATCTGAACTAAACGATCCCTCAGACGTTATTTATGAAACAGACAAAACTAAAAATCCTAAACACAAACAAACAGTGATACTTGACATCGAATCCAAATAGTAATCAAAAAGAGCGACTGCATTTAATTAGCAATCGCTCTTTTATTTATTTTACCTGGTTCTATAGTAGTTTTCAGCTGTGTATATAGGCCAGCTCCAAAACGGCACACCTTGCGAAATAATGTAGCGGTCTAAGAAGATTTCAAAGTTAAGGTTTAAAGTTTTTATATCTGTAAATTCCAAAATGTTAAGGTAATTCGGATCCCCACTCTTTAGTTTTTCAATATCTAATATTAGATAGCAATCTTCCAATAGGTGTGCAATAGGAATCCCATGTTCACTTATATATTCAACTTCTTGAGTTTCTTTTATGTCATCTAAGCTAAATAAATGAAGACCGCCTCCTATGTTAACACCGTCGTCATCGACTGATTCATATATTCTTGCTCCATTATGGAGTGTCAAGAACGCTTTGTAGTCTTCAGGAAGCTTGATATCGTGTTCACTTTCAAACTTTTCAACTTCATTTGACTTTATTGGTGGGTTAAAAGAACACGAAACGCTATAGACTTCCCCTTCCTCTGATAATGACTTCATTTGGTCTTTGTTATCCAACAATTTCTTTAATCCGGACAATGTATTTTGTACAAAATGACTCAATTCACTAATCCCCTCCATTATTAATTAATATGAAGCCCACCAAGGAGTTACTGTTTGTTGATGGAGTTCTTTTGGCAATGGGAATAAATTAGACATCGAATTTGTTCCGCCATATTTTAATGGCAATTCATGATGTATTTCAGCACCCGGCCATTTTGGTCCCCATTTTGGATCTCCATATGTTTTAATATACCATGGCATAAATTTATCCTTAAGTTTACTATCTCTCTTAGTTCGATCTTTTTCTGGTACTACCTTTATATCAGATTTTGTTGGAGTCCACATACTCGTTCTATTGTGTGAATTGTATATTTCAGGGTAAGCCTTCGTCTTTTTATTAACTAATACCTCTTCTGTTTCCCCCTCATTAGTTCGTGTACCAATACCACTCCAGGCTGCCGTAGTTTTATGAAGGCTCTTGTAGAAATTCGTCGTTTTATTGTTGTAAGTTTTTGATGATTTTTTACCAACTTTTATTTCTGCACCTGTCCACTCCGTATCAAATTTGGTTACTTGAGTATATTTACCATACTGATTTTTACCTGAATAAAGTTTTCCACCTGTCCATATGGTATGTGGTTTTTTTCCGGTCATTACTTCAATTTTAGATGACATGGTAATAGTTCCTTTGTTACCAACATATAACGTTTCATGGGCTACTCTCAGATAATTAGCTGGTGCTTTAGCTTTAGCTGACATTCCATTACTATTAGACTCACCTTTTTTAGTATATATGGTAGTTTTCTTCTGATTTTTAAAATACTCTTTCTCTACTAATTTTTGAAATTCACGCGACTCTTTAGCGGTTAAACTTCTTGTTGCACCTTTACTATCTACTGCAAGGTCTTCATACTCTTTCTCCTTAACTACTTTAGGGTCGGATACAATAAAACCATCATTACTTATTGTGGCAGCACTAGCACTATCTCCGCCAAAAGGAAAGAACATGCGTAAAACAAAAACAAATGCTAACAAAACTCCGGTAAACTTCTTCAACTTAATCATACTCCTTTTTGTAAATATTTTCTAACTTTGTATATATTCAGGTAAAATCTTCCTAATTCCTTTTAATTTCGATAAAAAATCTAAACTAAATATATGTTTTTAAATAGGGATTTGTTACTTTTTGTAGAATGTCTTTGAGAAATTTTCATATTTAGAAAAGGTAAAGTATAGAATTGACGTTCTTAGACTAAAGGGTTTTATTAAGAATGTAATTTACCTCACAAGTTTTACCTTCACACCTCCCGTGAATCCAACTTAATTAAACCTACATTTACCTTAGTTCGACATTTTATTTTCCTCCCTCACACAATTAAGAAGACAGCCACCCCCGGCTGTCTTTTTTATCTCTATTAATTTATGAGAGCAGGTATCTTATGAACAAAACAAGAAAGAAAACAATTGGTGAAATGACAAATAGCCGGATGCGCTGGGGCCTGTGATCCGTCCACTCGTGTTAACCTACCGGTCATTATTGGATGAACCCTTCAAAGTGGCTAGTCAAACAAAACATGGATGTCGTTACGGTCAATCCTCACCATGTCAAAAGAAACAAAGAAAATCGTGATAATACGCAATCCAAAAGTCATAAAAAAGATGCCCTTGTCATCGCTGATATGGTGAAGAATGGCTATTATGCCTTCGTTCGTTCCACTTCAGAATCATTTGAAAAACTTCGTGTCCTTATGGCTAACCGAGATGTGATCGTTAAACGTCTTGTTAGCTCCATCAACCAAATTAATCGCTGGGTGGATGTTGTCTTTCCCGAGCTCCGGCAAGTGTTTAAAGACGTATCATGTAAAGGGGCAATCGCAACCCTACGCCTCTTTCCTACCCCAGCTGAATTATGTTCCTTACAGCCTCAAGATATCGTAACCGGGTGGAAATCATGTATGAAGCGACATTCCGGGCATAAAAAAGCCCGTTCCCCGCTTGCATTGGCCAAACGTTCAATTGGTACGAAACAGGCCCTTGATGCGTATAAACTTCACTTGGAACAGTTAGTAGAGGAATATGATCTCGCTTCATCCCAACTCGAAAGAGTGACGCAAGAAGTCACAAACGTCTTGAAACAGATTCCATTCGTTAAGCAAATACTTGCCATTAAAGGAATCAGCGAGATTTCACTGGCGGGCATCTTAGGAGAAGCTGGAGATCTGAGTGGGTTCGCTCTCGGGAATGCGCTCCTTCGTCATGCAGGATTGCATCTCGCTGAGGCAAGCTCTGGGAAGTGGAAAGGCCAAATTGTTCTTTCCAAACGTGGAAGATCACGCCTGCGGCGTTACCTCTTCCTTGCGACCATGAGTCTAGTGATGAATAACCCTGAGTTTAAAGCCCTACACTCGAATAATGTTAAGGTGAAGAAGATTAAGAAAATGAAATCCATCATGAAACTTTGTGGAAAACTCGCCCGTGTCTTAGTAGGGATTGCTCGTAATGGCTCTGTCTATAAACCGGAAATGGTATTCCCTCTTGAACAACTAACAGCGTAAATTTACAATCACATTGTTTTTACGAAAGTTGGCTTATTCGTAGGATTTCAAAAAAAGCACGAAGTACTGGATATATAGAACAAAAGGGCAATGACCCGTTCCGTTAGCAAAACCAGCCTCCACCCCTTGGATAGGCATGACGAAGGAATGAAAGGGCATATGATTATGACCCGTTGAGACATGGGAGGGAAAGCCTCCAGGGGCAGCGTGGAAAATGCGCGCAGTATATGTAATAATATGGGATTTTTGACAGATCCCCTATTTCACTCTGCCCTCATCTTATCAAAACGGTCCTATCTCTTTCGTTCATCTAAAGCAACCTATACCATGTGGTTTGAAATCCTGCGAATAAGCGAGTATTCGTGAGCATTATCTATTAAACTGAGGGAGTTCTATAAGAAGAAGTAAAAAAAGATAAAACAGCTTGGTAATACTCGTAATGTAGCAAAAGGGCAGCTTAGTAGGCTTAATGACAGAGTACTTGCTGTAGACCGCAAAATATAGTTTTCATCCATTAATAAATAGATTAACTTAACATAGTGATTATTAAAATTATTAAGGGAATGTAATTTATGAAACGAAATTGGAATAACAATTAGTTGATAGAACACTTTGGTGTAGCCCCAAGGAAGAAAATAATGTAAAAAGCATTTGATGTTTGGGAGGGAATTTGCAGAAAATGAAACTTGATACAAGTAAAGAGGCGGCACCTCTCTATATTCAGGTGAAGAGAGAGATCAAGAAGAAAATCGAAAACAAGGTTTGGAATCCAGGTGATAAAATTCCTTCTGAATTAGTGCTTTGTAAAACCTATGACGTCAATAGAATTACTGTTAGGGAAGCTATCAATGAATTAGTTTGGGAAGAGTACTTAGTGCGAAAAAGACCGACAGGTACTTTCGTATTAGATCAAAACGAGCAGATTGAAGAAAAAAATAACTATTATACGTATGTTAGAGGCTTCACCTTTGAAATGAATGAACTAGGTAAAAAAGCAACTACTAAAAGAGCAAAGATATCAATAGTCCAAGCAGACCAGCATGTTGCGAAGCAATTAAATATTTCTGCAGGGGAAAATGTATATGAGATAAGACGGGTACGAGGTACCGAAGATAATGTAATGGTCTATTTTAAAACGTTTATTAAAACAACTGTTATTTTACCAACAGACCCAAAGGATTATTATGGATCGTTATCCAAAATGTTAAATGAAAAAGGTATTCACATTTCGAAGATTAAAGAATATCTAGAAGCAGTAAAGCCAACGGAAGAAGTAATAAGGGAATTAAATATTGCAGAAGATACTCCAGTCCTAAAACGGGTAAAAAAAAACCTTTTGTAAAGATATTGATTTTGCAGAATATACAGAATGCTATTATATTGGAGACCAGTATCGTTATTATATTGACCTTAATTCGACCATTAAGGAGAAATTCTAAAATTTCAAAAAAATGTATGACAATAGATATTTGGTATTCTATTGTCATAATATTATGATGTCGAATAGCAGTGAACAAAAAATGCAGATAAAGGGAATTAGCCTATATTTTACAATACGTTTGTTATTTTGAATATTCGTTAAATCCTGTCTACACAGGATTTAAATTTTGGATTCTATTGTTATAACATAATATCAATATATCGATATTACAAAATGTTTACATTGGATTTAAACTCTATAAATATTTATCACTTACCATTAAGCAGAAAAGCAAATTTGATTCTGAAGGGGGGGAAAATAATGTTCGGCCGTTTGTAAAAAAGTTGCACCGTTTATAAAAAGGATTGATTAAACCCAGTACATATTTTATAAGAACATTGATAAATCAAGATTTATCAATGTTTTTTTATCGAACTTTATTCTAAAAATGTGGTCAACATGAGAGGATTAAAGGATTTGATCAATCTTTTTTCAAAAAATAAACTACGTCGTATTGATAAGTCAATGTTCATAGCGGATTTTTAATCGAAATTTTTTACTAGGCAACAAAGGGAGAGAGAAAAAATAAAAAAAATCAAGGGAGATGTTATGGTTACTTTAACGAAGTTTAACAAGTCATTATTTTCATTTATCCTGATAGTTGGATTCCTACTCAGCATCAGTGTTGGCAATATGCCGGTGCATGCAGCAAGCGATGCATATAGTCTAACAGAAGCAGAAAGCTTTAGTTCCAAGTCGGGTGCCTACCTTAAAGTCGAAGCTTGCCCAGATGGTGGACAATGTATAGGAGGTACTAATGACAACCAGTATTTAGTATATAACAATATTGACTTTGGTAGCGACGTTAATGGCGCTACGAAATTTAGTGCAAGACTTTCAGTTAAGGGATCAAATGCAGGGGGAAATATTGAAGTATGGATTGACGGTCCGACCAGCGCGAATGGTAAAAAAGTGGGGACACTTACTGCCGCAGCTACCGCACCGGATAACTGGAATGTCTATAAAACTATGTCAACCGATATTACTGAAGTTACAGGAAGTCATGATGTATACCTTGTAGTAAAGGTAGCGGCGGGAAAAACATATGTAGCCAACCTCAACTGGTTTCAGTTTTCAAAGACATTGAACAGCATTGAGCTTACAAAACCACCAGCAAAGACTGTATACCGTATTGGAGAGAGCCTTGATCTTACGAGTATGAAAGTCACCGGCACCTACATTGACGGTTCGACTAGGATGGAGGAAGTCAGAGCTTCCGACGTAAGCGGATTCAACAGTTCAACTGCAGTGGCCAGCCAACCACTGACCGTCACAGTACGCGATAAGACAACAACTTATCCAGTAGAAATAAAGGGGAAGATACTAACAAGCATCACAGCACCTGCAGCGATTACTGGTGTAGTAAACGGAACAGCACCTAAAGCGGTGGCCCTTGGATTGCCTAGCACAGTAGCACTGGTGACCGACGGCGGTAATTTGAATGCACCTGTAACCTGGAATATAAATGCATCAGGCTATGATCCTTCCGTAAAAACCGAGCAGAGTTTCACGGTAAAGGGAACAGTAGATCTGCCTACAGGGGTTACAAATCCGGATAATGTAGCATTGTCAACAAGCACCAATGTTACGGTTCTTGCTTCAACAACACCTGACAAGGATACTAGTTATAAATTCAGCTTTATGTCCATTTCTGATACACATGCAAATGTACAAGGGGATATCGCCGATGTCAGACTTGACAATGCATTGCAGGACGCAGTTAGCAATAATGTGCAATCCGTTAGCGTTGGTGGAGATCTTACTGAATATGGCACAGATGCACAATATAATACATTAATGAAAACAATGAACAAATATCCTCAACTTGATCCCAACTATATTTTAGGGAACCATGATGTAAGGTGGATGGGAGGATTTGAAACTGCTAAAAACAGATTTTTGACACATACTGGTATGCCAGATGTTTATTATGATAAGTGGATAAGCGGATACCACTTCATCTATTTGGCAACGGAGACTGATGATAAAGACAGTGCATATATATCGGATACCCAGATGAAGTGGTTAAGCGAGAAGTTGGCAGAGAACGCAAGTAAAGACAAACCGATATTTCTCTTCCTTCATCAGCCACTAGATAATACCGTATATGAGGAATATCCTTGGGATCCTTATCAAAGTGATGAGGTACAGGATCAAAAGTTAAAGGACATTATTGGAAAATATCCTCAAAGCGTTTTCTTAACGGGACATATACATTATCCTCTCACGTTACCGGGTACTTTCTATAACAAACAGTACTTTACAATGATGAGAGATGGAGCTATCAAGGATTCAGGTCAAGGCTTGATTTTAGATGTTTATGCCGACAGAGTGGTAATAAATGGAAGGGACTTCTCGAAAAAAAGTACGGTAACTACCTGGACCATAAATAATTACACGGCGGATGCACTAGCAGCAGATAAACAAGCGCCTACCGCACCAACCAATGTCTCAACGAAAGTAGTAACGGACAAGATGGCAATGCTGTCATGGGATGCAGCTACAGATAATTTTACGGGTAATGTAGGTGTTACAGGCTACGATATTTATAATGGAAAGAAACTGATTGGATCCACAACAGGGCGTACGAACTATAAAGTGACAGGACTGAAAGCAAAAAAGAAATATCAATTTACTGTAAAAGCCAGGGATGCAGCAGGAAATGTTTCAGCGGCCAGCAGCCCATTAAAAGTTACCACTTTAGCTTTCGATCCTGCTCCGGTAAATTTGGTTCTGAATAAGGAGGTTACAGCCAACGGAGGTGTGGCGGGATACGAACCGTCCAAGGCAGTAGATGGATCGGCTGAAAGCGGCCGAAAGTGGTCTTCCAATACGACCGGGGACAAATGGCTGATGGTCGATCTTGGAGGAAATTATGATATAAGCAGGTGGGTAGTAAAGCATGCTGGAGTAGGCGGAGAGACCTTATCCCTGAATACAAAAAATTATAAGCTTCAGGGAAGTCTGGATGGAACCACCTGGACTGACCTAGATTCAGTAGAAGGAAACGTTTCGAACAGCACGGACAGGTATATAACGAAATCCACCGCAAGGTATGTAAGGCTTTATATTACGACGCCGCAAAATTATGCGGAAACTGGAACAGCAAATATTTATGAATTTGAAGTCTATGGGCGGAAACAATGATGTTCTGCTATCGGGTGTCGACAACAGCAAGACAACGGTGACACTCGATCTATAAACAAATCAGACGACCAATTGTATGGTCGTCTGTTTGTCTATTAGGGGTAGAAGGAGCTAAGCTACGATATCGCAAACTAGGTTCCGAATTTTGGAAGTGAATATCTAAATTAGTGGACGAAGGTATTTTCGGTGGCGAAATATGTTTAATGGTGAGTTAAACTGACCTGTTGTTCTTCAACTAACGGGTGCGTTAGCATTCCTGTAGATCGTTAAATATCAGGTTTGAAAAAAATAGAGCCCCTCAGTAAGATATGAGTATAGAGTCCAATCTAACTCAAAATCTTAAGGAGGAAGCCCTACTATGAATTTTAAAATGCAAAACAAACAAAATCAACTAATTGAAAGAATTTCGGATCAACATCTAGTTGTTGGTGTGGATATTGCCCAACACGTACACGTGGCCCGTGCTGTAAACTATCGGGGCATTGTGGTCGGGAAACCTTTGTCTTTTGAAAATAACGAAGAGGGTTTTACTAGCTTACTAAACTGGATCAAGGAACTAAAACACCTGAAAAACTTAGACACCACGATAATCGGAATGGAACCTACCGGTCATTATTGGATAAACCTTTCAAAGTGGCTAGTCAAACAAAACATGGATGTCGTCACGGTCAATCCTCACCATGTCAAAAGAAACAAAGAAAATCGTGATAATACGCAATCCAAAAGTGATAAAAAAGATGCCCTTGTCATCGCTGATATGGTGAAGAATGGCTACTATGCCTTCGTTCGTTCCACTTCAGAATCATTTGAAAAACTTCGTGTCCTTATGGCTAACCGAGATGTGATCGTTAAGCGTCTTGTTAGCTCCATCAACCAAATTAATCGCTGGGTGGATGTTGTCTTTCCCGAGCTCCGGGAAGTGTTTAAAGACGTATCATGTAAAGGGGCAATCGCAACCCTACGCCTCTTTCCTACCCCAGCTGAATTATGTTCCTTACAGCCTCAAGATATCGTAACCGGGTGGAAATCATGTATGAAGCGACATTCCGGGCATAAAAAAGCCCATTCCCTGCTTGCGTTGGCCAAGCGTTCAATTGGTACGAAACAAGCCCTTGATGCGTATAAACTTCACTTGGAACAGTTATTAGAGGAATATGATCTCGCTTCATCCCAACTCGAAAGAGTGACGCAAGAAGTCACAAACGTCTTGGAAAAGATCCCATTCGTTAAGCAAATACTTGCCATTAAAGGAATCAGTGAGATTTCACTGGCGGGCATCTTAGGCGAAGCTGGAGATCTGAGTGGGTTCGCTCACGGGAATGCGCTCCTTCGTCATGCAGGATTGCATCTCGCTGAGGCCAGCTCTGGGAAGTGGAAAGGCCAAATTGTTCTTTCCAAACGTGGAAGATCATGAGTCTGGTGATGAATAACCCTGAGTTTAAAGCCCTACACTCAAACAACGTTAAAGTGAAGAAGATTAAGAAAATGAAATCCATCATGAAACTATGTGGAAAACTCGCCCGTGTCCTAGTAGGGATTGCTCGTAATGGCTCTGCCTATAAACCGGAAATGGTCTTCCCTCTTGAACAACTAGCAGCGTAAATTTACATTCACATTATTATTAACGAAAGTTGGCTTATTCGTAGGATTTCAAAGAAAGCACGAAGTACCGGATATATAGAACAAAAGGGCAATGACCCGTTCCGTTAGCAAAACCGGCCTCCACCCCTTGGATAGGCATGACGAAGGAATGAAAG
>NZ_JAWRYN010001668.1:0-233 GCF_046534585.1 Peribacillus sp. SIMBA_075
GTTCCAGATGGTTGATAAAAACCTGTTCCGTAATACGGGTTTTGTTGCTGTGCCATTCAAAAATCCCTCCTCATTATCAATCCTTAATAAACGCTAGGACAATCTTCGCCAGATGGCTGGAAGAAGCAGTGCTTTTTGAAGCGACCAGAGTTTTGTTGATTATACCAAGTTGGCGGACAAGGGCCTTCCGGTCTAAAAAACCATAAGGAAAAGTTGGCGGGCCAAAAACGTTG
>NZ_JAWRYN010001669.1:0-233 GCF_046534585.1 Peribacillus sp. SIMBA_075
GGTGAAGTTACTGGATAATGATCAAAATGTTCTTGTGAAAGTAGATTTCTCAAAAGTGAAATTTGATGCGAAATTTGATAAAGGTGCATTTGATACGAAACAAAATATGTCTAGAGCGCAAGTAGATGTTCAAACAACAGCGAAAGAAGACAAACCATTTGCTATTTTGTATCCGCGCGATACGCCGCAAGGTATGGTTTTGAAAGATGAAAAAGAGTTGAAGACAGACAGTG
>NZ_JAWRYN010001670.1:0-233 GCF_046534585.1 Peribacillus sp. SIMBA_075
GTATGACTTGAACCGTTTCACAATAAAAAGAAAAATATTGTTCTTCATAGTCTTCGACGAAGTAATTCAAATTGTCCCAGCCTCTATCCAAAAGCTGAATGTCCAAAAAAAGATAGGAATCGTTTGTTAACTCCAAATCTTTGATTTGAACAGAAGAGACATTGGTGAATTTCAGATGAATGTCTGCTTGCCAGTTCGCAGATTCATATGGGATGTGCAGAACAATACAGTTG
>NZ_JAWRYN010001671.1:0-233 GCF_046534585.1 Peribacillus sp. SIMBA_075
GGAAGGACTAATTTCTTCTAATTTTAATTTGCGGGATCTACGTCCCAATTTAAGCAGACATCCATCAGACTTTTTTACAAAATTATGTGTACCTGTTATCAAAAATTGATATTAAATAAGATTTTTATAAAATTCGGGTAAACCCTCCATCTACTGGAGGGTTTATTATTTTTATATACAAAGATTTTACTTAACAAAGGAGGAAAAGAATATGTATCATCCGAGATTGAAAG
>NZ_JAWRYN010001672.1:0-233 GCF_046534585.1 Peribacillus sp. SIMBA_075
GTATAAAATCGTTGAGACGAGCTCAAGGAAACGAGACGATTGCTCGTTCATCTGCTTCGTCAGCACTTTGAGGTCAGGCATGTCCACTTCACACTGATCGAGAAACTCTTTCCCATTGTCCGTCAGCGAATAGCGATATTGATAGTATCCGCCCTTTTTTTCCTTCATTTCGTCCAAGAATCCAAGGTTGCACAGCTCTTCAATTCTGAGCGTCAACTCCTCTGAATAGGGGC
>NZ_JAWRYN010001673.1:0-233 GCF_046534585.1 Peribacillus sp. SIMBA_075
ATTATAGAAATACAAAAAAGCGATTCTTTTCACATGAAAAGAATCGCTTTCTAGGTTCATATTTTCAATTACGTTACATAAAGAATTGAGGAATTATCATTTAAGAGACTTAACTATAACTTCAGTTGCCTCTGCAATTAGTTGATTATCATAGGTAGCCTCTTTCTCATCTTTACTAGATAAAATTGCGATGATAATGGGTGCTCTATTTGGCGGCCATACGATAGCAATAT
>NZ_JAWRYN010001674.1:0-233 GCF_046534585.1 Peribacillus sp. SIMBA_075
GTTCGTACAGGTCCCGCGCCTGCGGGTCACCCGACCGGGAGCCGCTGCCTAGCGAACTGCCGATCGTCATGAGCGCAGCGACCAGGCGGCGCCACACAGCTCGGAACGCCCGGCGTACTCCGGATCCGCCGTCGTGCGATTCAGCAGCCATGAAACCCCCGTGGCCGAACCTACCGCGCTTAGCCCCACGGGCGTGACTCCAGCTCCGCAATCGCGATGCTTTTGTGCGTCGG
>NZ_JAWRYN010001675.1:0-233 GCF_046534585.1 Peribacillus sp. SIMBA_075
GATAGAATCGCACTGATTGAAGAGAGCCTGCTACAGCTTTTCTCGATGAGACCCATTCGTGCAGGCGGTCTGCTTGAGACAAGCATGCAATACATATACGAATGCCGAGGCAGCATGACGGTTGGCTCTTTGGCAGAAAAGGTGAACTATAGTGAAAGAAATCTGCGCAGAATCTTTCAAAACGAGCTGGGAGTCAGTCCTAAGGAGCTGATCCGAATTATTCAATTTCAAAG
>NZ_JAWRYN010000192.1:0-374 GCF_046534585.1 Peribacillus sp. SIMBA_075
TCCCGGAAGAAGTAGAAGTAGAAATGAAAAATGGTAAAGAAAAAATAACGAAAAGAAAAGTGTTCCCAGGTTACGTATTAGTAGAACTAATCATGACTGATGATTCTTGGTATGTTGTTCGTAATACGCCAGGTGTAACAGGCTTTGTCGGTTCTTCTGGTTCAGGATCTAAACCATCGCCTCTATTAGAAGAGGAAGTTGTTACCATCATGAAGCATATGGGAATGGACAACGAAGTGGTTGATTTCGACTTTGAACTTCATGAGACAGTGCGTGTAAATGAGGGGCCATTCGCAGATTATACAGGTGCTATTGAAGAAATTGATGTGGAGAAGAAAAAGGTTAGCGTGCTTGTGGACATGTTTGGTCGCGAG
>NZ_JAWRYN010001676.1:0-233 GCF_046534585.1 Peribacillus sp. SIMBA_075
GTAATGATTTCTTTAAATCACCAATAAAACTGGATTCTTTCGTATTAGCAGAAATCTCTGCAAGCTCTTCCTTCGTTAACGGCTCTTTTAAAATAAAGATCGAAATTACACATGCTATAAAGGCAATTGCTGCTGCAACGAAAAAAGGTACACGTATACCATACTCTGCAATAAATCCGCCAATTCCAGGCCCTATAATAAATCCAGTACTAATTGCCGCGGATAAATATCCC
>NZ_JAWRYN010001677.1:0-233 GCF_046534585.1 Peribacillus sp. SIMBA_075
GTCACAGTCGCTTTATGGAGTTTAGAGGTCATAAAGGTTCTATACATGTTTTTCACCGCTTTCAGGAACATGGAAAATCACATTATCAATCAGTCTTGCGCGTGAGAATTTCACTGCAATCGCAATAATGACCTTACCTGCTAGTTGTTCAAGTGGTTCTAGTTCTGGATATGAGTAGATCTCAATATAATCAATTTCTCCACTTGTTTGAAGAAGCTCCTCTTCAACCATCT
>NZ_JAWRYN010001678.1:0-233 GCF_046534585.1 Peribacillus sp. SIMBA_075
ATGGCGGCTCCTGAAGAAATACCGCCAAGAATTCCTTCCTCTTTTGCTGCCTTTCTTGCAAGCTCAAATGCATCTTCGTTTCTTACTTGGATAATGCCGTCATATACTTCCGTATTCAAGATGGATGGAACAAACCCTGCTCCAATCCCTTGAATTTTATGCGGACCTGGCTTTCCTCCTGATAATACTGGGGAATCTGTAGGCTCTACCGCATAAAGTTGAATAGATGGGAT
>NZ_JAWRYN010001679.1:0-233 GCF_046534585.1 Peribacillus sp. SIMBA_075
CTTTCAAACTTGCTCATTACACTGAAGACAATATCGTACTCGAAGCGTTCACCCATTATTTTAAAGAGCGTGCGTTACTAGACCGTATTGAATTTTGGGGTATTCCTGATCATGTGCAAATAGATGCTGATTATGAACTACCAAATGAAGAAGAAAATGAAAGACATGATATACAAATAGAAGAAATAGGTTGTATTTATGCTAGCTTCAACTTTACAAAACCTGGTCCTCAT
>NZ_JAWRYN010001680.1:0-233 GCF_046534585.1 Peribacillus sp. SIMBA_075
TTTTAATTTTTCAGCCAATTCCATCCCCTCGTTTAAGGCGTATAACCCTAAATCATTTTGATCAGTTTTAAAGTATGACTTTGTCAACATAACCATGGGATCAAGAATTTTATTTAAATGTTCGTATCCTTGTTCTTTAAATGAATGGATTGATTCGTTAAAGTATTTTATAGCCATTAATAGTTCATCATTGTGGAAATAACTTAATCCTATATTATAAAGCGCCGATCCTT
>NZ_JAWRYN010001681.1:0-233 GCF_046534585.1 Peribacillus sp. SIMBA_075
CTAGAAAACGATCAAGAAATCGCGTTTCAAAATAAAGTGTTTATTTTAAATAGGACACCAATACTCGAAAATAACAGTACGGTAGGCGTTGTATGCAGTTTTAGAGATAAAACAGAACTGCAAAACCTTGTGAACACAATATCTGAGGTAAGAAAGTATTCCGAGGACTTACGCGCTCAAACACATGAATTTACAAATAAGCTTTTCGTCTTATCAGGATTACTTCAGTTAGG
>NZ_JAWRYN010001682.1:0-233 GCF_046534585.1 Peribacillus sp. SIMBA_075
GCCGTCCTGCCTGGCATGATCGAGCAAAGCTCAGGCGATATCATCAATATCTCGTCCACTGCCGGACAAAAAGGCGCACCGGTCACAAGCGCTTACAGCTCTTCCAAATTCGCTGTCATGGGCTTGACTGAATCCCTCGCGCTTGAAGTGCGTAAACACAATATCCGCGTCACGGCGATGACGCCGAGCACAGTCGTCACCGACCTTGCCCACGAGTCTAATTTGATCACAGG
>NZ_JAWRYN010001683.1:0-233 GCF_046534585.1 Peribacillus sp. SIMBA_075
CGGCTGAAAATATCGCGACCAAAGTGGTCGGTACCAAAGTAATGCTCTTTCGAGGGCGGCAATAACCGTTGATCCGGTGCCATTTCAATTGGGGAAGCACTAACCCACAGTGGCGCGGAAACCGCCATCAGGACAAGCAGCAGCAGTACCACACCTGCCAGTACACTGATACTGTGTCCCTTGCCCTTTTTATGTTTACTCTCCATCCGCGGTCCTCCTTTCGCTCTAGTCAT
>NZ_JAWRYN010001684.1:0-233 GCF_046534585.1 Peribacillus sp. SIMBA_075
GTATTGTCTGTAACATCTCTAATTTCTTCATCATCAATGTTGTTGATAACAATTAAGTTGTTTGATTTCTCATTATAAAAATAAGCAAAATCACCTCCTTGATTTTTTAATTGATAAGCGCCTTTTAAGTTATGTAAGTTAAGCATATGTATTTACGTATCTCCCTTTTTCATTGTTGGACAAGTCTCTTGCTTCTTGCATTAATTCTTCGTTATTGTTACTTAGACTGATGC
>NZ_JAWRYN010001685.1:0-233 GCF_046534585.1 Peribacillus sp. SIMBA_075
TACTTCATTAGAAATGGATATCGTTTACGAGACTTTAAATAAGCTTAAGCAGGCTGTGTCTCACGAGTTCCATCCGAGTGCAATGCTTCATTCTGACCAGGGGTTCCATTACACCCATCCGCTATTTCAACGCAATGTGAATGAACTTGGGATAACCCAATCCATGTCTTTCAAGGGAAACTGTTGGGATAATGCGCCAATGGAAAGTTTCTTTGGCTACTTTAAGTATTTGG
>NZ_JAWRYN010001686.1:0-233 GCF_046534585.1 Peribacillus sp. SIMBA_075
GTCTTTACTACGAGAAGATTCTAAGACGTAAAAAGGTTCCCAAATTTTATCGATATCTTTCATTTGTTCAGCATTCATACCATTTTGAATTTGAAAATATATATTTTCATTTCTATCTTCTAAAGTAATTTTTATATTTTGATTTGCTGTATATTTTATCGCATTAGATATTAAATTTTGAAAGACCATTTTCATTTTATTTACATCAGCATTAACAACTGCATCGCTAACAT
>NZ_JAWRYN010001687.1:0-233 GCF_046534585.1 Peribacillus sp. SIMBA_075
CGCGTTTAGAGGTTGAAGAAGAAGTGGCGTACATTAAAGAGAAAATGCAGGGAAGTGCGCCTAAGGTAGAAGAAGAGAAAGCTGAAATAGAAGAAACGGAATTACCTGAACTGGGAGCAGAAATTGCATTTGATGATTTCTCGAAAGTTGATCTTCGAGTAGCACAAGTTTTGGAAGCAGCTCCAGTTAAAAAAGCGGATCGTCTCTTAAAGCTTCAGCTTGATTTTGGATTT
>NZ_JAWRYN010001688.1:0-233 GCF_046534585.1 Peribacillus sp. SIMBA_075
TCTGAAGCCCTGCAGAACACTTCGTATTGGATCGACGAACGCAATACGCGCTTCCAGCCACGCTTTTTGATCACCAACGCCCAAATTGAAGATGCGGTCCTCAGTTCAATTGAAAACGTTCTCGGGGGCGAAGATCCAATGGCGGCGGCTGAAGCAGCCCAGCAAATCGTAGAAGAAAACAGGGAATAACAAGTCCATGAGAATCGCCAAATCCATCTACTTGTTCTTTCTTC
>NZ_JAWRYN010000193.1:0-373 GCF_046534585.1 Peribacillus sp. SIMBA_075
GTGATTTCCACAGCGATGAATGTTATTAAAACTATTATTTCTGCAGCATGGAATTTTATAAAAACAGTATTTGTTACTGTATTGAATTTCATTAAGACTACTGTACAAAACGCATTCAACTTTATTAAAAATGAAATTATTACCGTGATGAATGCTGTAAAAAACTTCATTCAAGCGGCATGGAATTTTATTAAAGATACGATCATTGGAGCAGTTCGCGCTTTCGTTAATTTCGTAGTTGATAATTTCAACAAAATTAAAAATACAATTTTTAGTGTTGTTGGGGCGATTAAAGATTTCATAGTAAATAATTTCGCTACGATTAAGAAAGTTATTACCGGTACTTTTACAGGTATTGTAGATACCGTAAAAG
>NZ_JAWRYN010001689.1:0-232 GCF_046534585.1 Peribacillus sp. SIMBA_075
GCGACGCGAGGCCGAACAGGGCCCATTCAGCACTGTCGGCGGTGATTCTGACCGAGCAGACGCCCTGGTTCGTCTCCTCGACGGTCGACCAGCGGCCCAGCACCTCGACGACGCGATCGTGCGCCGCCTCGACGATCGCCTCCACCACGGTCGGCTCGACGTGGCTGTGCAGCGACTCGCGGACGTACTCGGCAGCGTCCTCCGCCGGGAGGACGCGGGGGCGGAAACGTGT
>NZ_JAWRYN010001690.1:0-232 GCF_046534585.1 Peribacillus sp. SIMBA_075
ATTATTTCGGTATATATATTCGCTTAGGGTTGATCGGTGCTTTCGCTCTATATTTTATTCCGAATATATATGTAAAAGGTGCTTTCGCTTATATCGTCCTATATATGATTTCTATGCAGCTCCGTTCCCTGTGGAAATATTTTTCGGGAAATATTATTGTAGCATTATATCCAATTGATACTGAAAAACGAATGAATCAATTTCTCCGCTTAATCTTTATATTGCTAAGCAT
>NZ_JAWRYN010001691.1:0-232 GCF_046534585.1 Peribacillus sp. SIMBA_075
GTAATCCCGATTAATTCCACACCTTGGTATGCGCCAACTACAAGTGATAATGCAAAGAAGAATCCTGAAAAACCACCTGTAAAGAAACCGCCATTTGACCAAAGATTAGATATGCCAATCGCTTCTCCGCCGTTACCAATTCCAAAGAAAATAAGTCCAAATCCCGCAATAATCATTAATAGAATCGTAACGATTTTAATCATCGCAAACCAAAATTCAAATTCACCAAATG
>NZ_JAWRYN010001692.1:0-232 GCF_046534585.1 Peribacillus sp. SIMBA_075
CTTTTGTGACGGATATTACGAGACGGTCAAGCGGGTCCACATTGCGAGCGACGATGTACTGAAGGTTAGTCACGACCTGGGCAGCAATGGCGAGACTGTCTACAGCATCGTGCGGCTGTGCGGCATGTCCTCCCCTTCCGCAGACCGTAATCGTGAAAGTATCTGAACCGGCATGTGTTCCACCAGAGGTTATAGCAATATTGCCTACTTCGAGCGGCGAGTGCAGATGCAG
>NZ_JAWRYN010000194.1:0-373 GCF_046534585.1 Peribacillus sp. SIMBA_075
AATGAATTTACGTATTGATATCAATTAAGTATCTGGGGTTGAACTCTCTGTATACAAGGATTTCTGTATTTAAAAAAGGTACTTTTAGTTGTTCAGATAATGCAATACAGTCAAGAATATCATCTGGCAACAATTGACTCGAATCTGACTTAATTTTAATTCGCACATCAACTGGAACCTCTCTAATATTTAATGATTCGTTTATATGTGTAAGAATATTTTTTGAAGCACTTCTCATAATTTCTGATTGTCTTTTCTTAATAATTGTTATTGCGTTAAACGGTATTAGAACTTCCTTAAAAGAATCTAGTAAAGTCAAAGCACCAGCTTCAGATAATATTGCTAAGGTATTGGCATCAACCAAGATTTTATC
>NZ_JAWRYN010001693.1:0-232 GCF_046534585.1 Peribacillus sp. SIMBA_075
GTCGCCCGGCAATCCGATGACCCGCTTGATATAGTCTTTTTGTTCAGGTGCATGAAATACAATGATATCGAATCGATCCGGCTCGCCAATATTATAGCCGATCTTATTGACGATCATCCGGTCGCCATGTTCAAGGGTGGGCATCATCGATTCCCCGTCCACCACAATGGGCGTGAATAAGAAAAACCGGATAATTGCCGCAAGGCCGAACGCGATCAATAGAGCTTTGGAC
>NZ_JAWRYN010001694.1:0-232 GCF_046534585.1 Peribacillus sp. SIMBA_075
GACAGCGCCGCTTGCTGGTCCATACGCATGTCCAGCGGTGCATCGGCATTGTAACTAAAGCCACGCTCGCCCTCGTCCAATTGCGGCGAAGAAACACCCAGGTCAAACAAAATTCCGTCCACACCTGCTAGTCCCAAATCGCGAATCACGTCTTTGAGATGGCGAAAATTACTTTTAACCAGCGTTACTCTATCCAAAAAGGAAGACAATCTCTCACGGGCATTGTCCAGTG
>NZ_JAWRYN010001695.1:0-232 GCF_046534585.1 Peribacillus sp. SIMBA_075
CACCCATCGAAAACGCGGATCGGCAACATGTATGCTCTGCTGGATACGATTTTCTTCATGACCGATGACTGCAATGACCCGCGAAAAGTCGATGGCAAGCGCCAGTCTGATCACCTGCTCCAGCATCGAGCAGCCGTGCAGTGTAAGGAGCTGTTTCGCCGTGCCCATTCTGGACGCAGTACCCGCAGCCAATATGACCGCACACCCCTTATGCATAAAAAGCCCCCTCACT
>NZ_JAWRYN010001696.1:0-232 GCF_046534585.1 Peribacillus sp. SIMBA_075
TGGGGAGGTCTCAACTTAATGCTTGACTCAAATATTAGGGGTCTCTTCAAGAGAATTGAATACCAAATCGCAAATTTAAAGGGTTTGTTTTTTAAAAACGAGAAACAAATGCTAGATAATATCAATGAGTTTAAAAAAGACAATGAAGAATTCAAAGATAATCAAAAATATGTTCTTACTGTACATATCGATGATCAAAACAACCCCCATAATGTAACGAAAAATCAGATTG
>NZ_JAWRYN010001697.1:0-232 GCF_046534585.1 Peribacillus sp. SIMBA_075
GGTATGACATGCTTGATATTGCACGCTCTTTTAATCCATTCCTCATGTGACTGTCCTGTACCGACAACCTCTGTAATAGCTACGACTTTGCGGCTGCCGTCCTCTTCAAACCGCTTTACCTGCACAATCAGATCAAGCGCTGATCCAATCATCAAATTTCGTTCCTCTGCGCTGTATACCTCATCTGCCTTGCCAAACAAAATAGGAAGGGTGGAGTCGACCAGAGCTCGAG
>NZ_JAWRYN010001698.1:0-232 GCF_046534585.1 Peribacillus sp. SIMBA_075
GTCTTACGATCGTTGTGAGTCGCCAAAATACTTGGGTAAACAATATGAAGGTAGACGAGTTACGTCTATTATGGAGTGAAGATGGAAACGAAAAGCGATGGTCACAAATTCATTCTTCATGGCCACGTGAACAGGTGAAGTTTTATGCGCCAGGTGTAGACTCTGGTACGTATGATTATTTTCAAAATGTCATCTTACAAAATAGTCGCATTGTAAAAAAAGTCTCTTTGTC
>NZ_JAWRYN010001699.1:0-232 GCF_046534585.1 Peribacillus sp. SIMBA_075
CTTTCATTCGCCCAGAGATGATAATCGTAGTTACGCAGTGCATCATGCTTCATCATGATTTCCTCCATTTCGGCTCTTCACCTGTCTTTTCTTCAATCATAACCACTCTTACCTGACAACAGGAGTCAGTGAAGTCAGGACGACTGATAATAATCGAGCAAATCTTTTGCAACCGCTACCAATCGCTCTTTGAGAAAAGCAGGCTCAATTACTTGAATCGACTTGCCATAAG
>NZ_JAWRYN010001700.1:0-232 GCF_046534585.1 Peribacillus sp. SIMBA_075
TCATAAGCATTCCCG
Organism: Peribacillus sp. SIMBA_075; assembly: GCF_046534585.1. Classification (NCBI taxonomy): domain Bacteria; kingdom Bacillati; phylum Bacillota; class Bacilli; order Caryophanales; family Bacillaceae; genus Peribacillus; species Peribacillus sp. SIMBA_075. The sequence continues at coordinate 16 of NZ_JAWRYN010001700.1, forward strand.
CACCGACCATGATTCTAAAGCTCCAGAACGTTGTTTTCACTGGAGGAATGTAGTCTCCTGGGCCAAACTTTGCTTCATATTCTTTTTGAAGTGTCAGCATACCTGGAACATCTCCACTGAACTTCGAATAAGCCAAATAACTTAAAGCAAACGGAATGTTGATTTCTGCAGAGTTTTCTTTTTTATCTGTGTCAATGTTGGCAAATAGTGTCCAAGC
>NZ_JAWRYN010000195.1:0-373 GCF_046534585.1 Peribacillus sp. SIMBA_075
TTTCAGGAAGGAAGGTTGAGTCCACCGCCGGTTTGACGATGATCTTGCCGCCCGATAATCCTTTTCCGACAAAGTCGTTGGAATCGCCGATCAGTTTCAGCGTCATGCCTCTCGGGATGAAGGCGCCGAAGCTTTGCCCGGCTGAACCTTGGAAATTAAAAGTGATTGTGTCTTCCGGCAAGCCTTCTGCCAGGCTGTCCATGCGTTCAATCTGTTCATTCACCAGTTCCCCGAACCATTCAGAACCGTAAGTGCCGATCCATTTCTGGAAAATCGGTTCCTCAGGCGTGGCGCTCTTCAAGCGTTCGCCGATTTCGTAATACAGCCAATAGCATGGCAGCAAGGCAGCAAGCACATCCGCCAAATCGCCTTC
>NZ_JAWRYN010001701.1:0-232 GCF_046534585.1 Peribacillus sp. SIMBA_075
GAAATCATGATTAATGCAAAGGAAGGCTACGATATTGACTTAGTAGGCAAATCGATTGAAGCACAATCCAAAGGGCTTCCTTATGTAAGCCAAGTAAGCAAAGAACGGTCTTTTAGTTATTCTAAAATAAATGAAACGATACATAATAATAAATTGATGAGCAAGGTTATCCCTTTCATTCTCTTTTTGATTGTAGCCATTATTCTCTTTCCTACGATGTCTAGGATGATCG
>NZ_JAWRYN010001702.1:0-232 GCF_046534585.1 Peribacillus sp. SIMBA_075
GGGTCAATGGCAAATGGAGGCATTAGCTTAACTGAATATTCAAATTCTGGAAATGTGCCTGTCGCGACATTCGTCGGAAAGAAGCTTGATAACTCATATGTTGGAACGTGGACATCAAAGAACAAAAAATATAGCTTTTTCCTGGGGACAATACTTTATTGATTATTCCGCCATGATTGATGTCATCCGCGTCGGCGACAACACTGACCACGGCGGCAAGGTCGAAACCGCC
>NZ_JAWRYN010001703.1:0-232 GCF_046534585.1 Peribacillus sp. SIMBA_075
TCGAAGGTGCAACGGTGATTGTGCCTGCAGGTGAGACAATCATAGTAAAGGTGGTAGTTGAAAATGGTAACATTCAAATAGAGGGTGAAGTAGAAGGAGATGTTACAGTCATAAATGGACATAAAGATATGTCTAAGGCAGGGAATGTGACTGGGAGCAGCAATGTTATTGACCAAGCTTTTGAGGGGATGTGGTATAAAGTAAAGGACACTGCAACCTCGTTGGTTGCTGC
>NZ_JAWRYN010001704.1:0-232 GCF_046534585.1 Peribacillus sp. SIMBA_075
TTCAATGTTCTCTTGAATACTCCCGAAATCTCACAATTTCTTCCATCCCAAATCTCATAGACAACCCTTTTATATGAACTAAATTAATGAATTTCTTCAATGAAGGATTGTACCTGAGACAATGAACTCCCCTTTTCAGAAATAATATTGATTCTCAATGGATACTCCACTTTCTTCCTGGAATATCTTTTAGGGTTTCGCATAACTGCCCGTTAGCTTAACTCAACTGCCA
>NZ_JAWRYN010001705.1:0-232 GCF_046534585.1 Peribacillus sp. SIMBA_075
AGTATCGATGAATTGGAAAGTCAAGGCTATCTCAAACAGACATCTCGTCCTAATGGGAATGCTATTAGTTTGGATAACAAAGGACAGGTAACGGTCGTTGAGTAGGAGAAAAGTGAATATACGGCATTCCAATGGTGGGTATACGCTGACTGAAACCCTTATTGTCCTCTTTATTTTGATACGCCTGATTTCCATCAGCGCAAATTTATATCCAAGCTTCACAAAAGAGATG
>NZ_JAWRYN010001706.1:0-232 GCF_046534585.1 Peribacillus sp. SIMBA_075
TTTATTTCCTGTATGTCCCGCCTTATCTCCAGCTTTTGGAGATCAAGCATGCGATCGACCTGTTCGTTAAGTAACATTGTTGCACCGCCAAGCTGTTGCTCTTCACCAGTAAAAGGCGGTTTGATGTGAGAAAGAAGTTCATCCCGCTGGTCAATCAGCTGTGTGAACGTTTCTAGTTTATCGTCCAGTTCGGCATTCGTCCGGTCGTCGAAAGTGGCAAGTAATTCAACAT
>NZ_JAWRYN010001707.1:0-232 GCF_046534585.1 Peribacillus sp. SIMBA_075
CCAGGAGCCAGCTGGGGCGGTGTCGCGCCGCGTGTGGCAACGAAGTACCCAAACGTAGCCTCGTCCTATTTTAGAGAGCAAGGTGAGCAGGTAGAAATCAGTAAGCTGAATGGTTCCATTGAATTAGCACCGCTCATCGGCCTTGCCGATCGAATTGTTGACATTGTCTCCACAGGTCAAACGCTGAAGGAAAATGGACTTGTCGAAACTGAACATATTTGTGATATTACGT
>NZ_JAWRYN010001708.1:0-232 GCF_046534585.1 Peribacillus sp. SIMBA_075
CCGCCGATATCCGCCTGGGAGAAGGGCCGTGCCTGAATTTGTACAGCTTCCATGGCCGAGGAACCCTAGGGGGGCTGATTCCTAATACGAAGCTCGTGAGCGTTGTGAAAAAAGTGGCGGACGCACAGGATGTGTCTCTCCAATACTCGACATTCATGGGCGGACTGACGGATGCGTCGTTCAGCCAGTTGGAGAACGCCGGGATTCCGATGATCGATCTCGCTTTTCCTAC
>NZ_JAWRYN010001709.1:0-231 GCF_046534585.1 Peribacillus sp. SIMBA_075
GTGACAATCGTCACATAAACCCCTTTTTTCTTTACATATTCCACAGCTTCTTTTGTAGCGGAATGAATTTTTCCATTGGAACGAAGTAACGTTCCATCTATATTGAGTGCTAGTAGTTTTTTTGACACTGAGGCATCCCCCTTCTTGATGACTGTACTTAAGATGAGGATATGCCCTAGCTTGGTGCTTTAGAACATGCAGTTGAAACAACCCCTGCTTGATGAATCAACG
>NZ_JAWRYN010001710.1:0-231 GCF_046534585.1 Peribacillus sp. SIMBA_075
CGAATCCCGTACGGGTCATGTTTTTTTTATGTTCATTTTTGGTCCCGTGGTGTAGTGGTTAACATGCCTGCCTGTCACGCAGGAGATCGCCGGTTCGACCCCGGTCGGGACCGCCATTTATGTTGGCTCGGTAGCTCAGTCGGTAGAGCAGAGGACTGAAAATCCTCGTGTCGGCGGTTCGATTCCGTCCCGAGCCACCATTTTTTTATGCCGACTTAGCTCAATTGGTAG
>NZ_JAWRYN010001711.1:0-231 GCF_046534585.1 Peribacillus sp. SIMBA_075
GCTCTGAAACAGGCGTTGTAAAAATATAAAACTTCGTGTTCGGATTATGAGCCTTTACTGTTCCTAATATTTCTTTCATATTTTGATACTCATAATTCCCGCCATAAATCTCTTTACTAAACTTATCTACTTGCGCCGCTATTTGCGCATCACGTTCTTCTTTCGTATAATCGCGCATCGATTTTATATTCTCTCGATTGTACCGGTCAAGATTCGTACTATGATGGGTGG
>NZ_JAWRYN010001712.1:0-231 GCF_046534585.1 Peribacillus sp. SIMBA_075
TGTGCGTTCAGGGTCCAGTTGTTCCCCGTTCACTTCATACGCTTTGTAGATTCCGACAAGCGCTGAATGCCCCGTTACCGCTTTTGGCGCAGCGACTTCGACAGTTGCATTTTCAATGCCTGCTGTCAGCATCGCATTGGCATACATGTCTGTTGTCACTTGGGTGATATTGTCCGGCGTGGTGATTTCAATTACCAGCCCTTCGCCTTCTTCCGTTCGGGTAATTTTAGC
>NZ_JAWRYN010001713.1:0-231 GCF_046534585.1 Peribacillus sp. SIMBA_075
ATCTTTTATTAAAAATTAATAAAGAGGAACATGTAACATGGAATGGACAGTTCAGAGCACCGCTTGCACATGCTTCGGTTATTCCGAGAGCGAAAAATAATAACTTACCAATTTGGCGTGCAGTTGGTGGCCCGCCAGCTAGTGCGATTAAAGCAGGACGTGCGGGTGTGCCAATGATGATAACAACACTAGGCGGTCCAGCTATTAACTTTAAAGGATCAGTAGATGCTT
>NZ_JAWRYN010001714.1:0-231 GCF_046534585.1 Peribacillus sp. SIMBA_075
GGCTTATTATAACGATGAACGGCTGAAGCCGCTTATTGAGACGGACATCAGTGAATCAATCATCGGCATGAACTCCATGTGGGCGACGCCAAACCGCCACGTGGAGCATGAAGCGACCATCCGCCTCGTCCATGAAGCGCGCGGCATGCGCTCTTATGGTTCTGCGGCACTCGAACTGGCGTATCTGGCCAGCGGGCGACTCGATGCCTATATTTCCATGAGGCTGTCGCC
>NZ_JAWRYN010000196.1:0-372 GCF_046534585.1 Peribacillus sp. SIMBA_075
GGTTGATTTCTCGTGCAAGTGACCAGATTGACCATATTATAAATTACAAATTAGAAGGTGCTGACTTTGATAAGTTGGCGCCTTTTATTAAGAAGCAGGTAAAGAAAGCTACTGCTGCACAAGTTGAGTTTTTAGCGATTAATGGAGAGACTTCTGCAACTGTAAGTGAAGGTGGCGGAGGATTTTCTGTAGGTGCTTATTCTGAAAATGGAATGAGTGCAGGAGCGGCTGAAGGGCCAAGTCATTATGACCGTTATGCTATTACTGTTGTTGATTACTTAAAGCATACTGGATTACTTTACTCAGGCGTGTGTGTGCATGGCTAAACCAATTAGACGCTCAGTGTTAATCCATACAGTCGAGTATTTGGAG
>NZ_JAWRYN010001715.1:0-231 GCF_046534585.1 Peribacillus sp. SIMBA_075
CCGGTTTCCACCGCTTTTTTGATGGCGCATTTCGGTTCGTTCAAATGCAGGCATTCGCGGAATTTACAGCCTCCCGCACGCTCGTCCATTTCAGGGAAGCATGCCGACAATTGTTCTTTATCCAACTGCTCAAAATCGAACGAACTGAATCCCGGGGTATCGGCAAGCAAGCCGCCGTTCACTTCGATCAATTCCACGTGGCGAGTCGTATGCTTGCCGCGGTTCAAGGCT
>NZ_JAWRYN010001716.1:0-231 GCF_046534585.1 Peribacillus sp. SIMBA_075
CTTCTATATTAAGTGAACATGCCAAAGTGAGTGGATTTTCTCCAGTTGGACTTGAATTAGGTTTTGGAGGTCAAGGGCCTCTGCCGCCGTTTACTTTTCAATTGAAAAATGGCTGTACGATGGAGCTTGTCGGAAGAATAGACCGAGTGGATAAAGCAGAAGGTTCAAAAGGGCTGCTTTTGAGAATTGTCGACTATAAGTCCAGCGAGAAAGGGCTGGATTTAGCAGAGG
>NZ_JAWRYN010001717.1:0-231 GCF_046534585.1 Peribacillus sp. SIMBA_075
GGGTAATGCCTACCGTTAATAAAAAGGGCGTCAGTAATGCAGCTCCTCCTATTCCTGTCATTCCAACTAGCCCCCCTACAACCATCCCAATAATTATAATTGAAATACTCATTATATAATTCCCCTCTTTACCATCAATAACTAAATTTAAGATAACCTACTTCATATACATGAAGTAGCGGTTTACTAAAGCGCTTTCTTTTATGAAATGAAAATCAAAAGCTTTCTTTG
>NZ_JAWRYN010001718.1:0-231 GCF_046534585.1 Peribacillus sp. SIMBA_075
GTCATGGCGTCACTGCGACGTGAAGCCTTGCGCTGGAGCGTAGCCATGCTCTTGTGATCCAGTGCGCGGAACTTCTCATAAATCGTAAATTCTATGTGCTTGCTCGCCTTCATCATGTTGATAAACGGCTCCCAAGCTTCTTCTTCCTCGTCCTTGTCGTAGACGTACAGCGCACCGCGTTTTACGATCGTGCCTGTATAGAGTGCTTCGATGAATCGGGTTACCAGCTCT
>NZ_JAWRYN010001719.1:0-231 GCF_046534585.1 Peribacillus sp. SIMBA_075
GTGTTGGAATTATTACAGCAGTTAATCCTCATATTGGTTATGAAGCAGCATCTCGTATTGCACGTGAAGCAATTGAAACAGGAAAATCTGTTAGGGAGTTATGTTTAGAACATGGTGTACTGACAGAAGAAGAATTGGATATTATTTTAGATCCATTCGAAATGACGCATCCTGAAATTGCTGGAGCTTCTTTACTAAAGAATAAGAAGATGTAATATGAATAAAACACCG
>NZ_JAWRYN010001720.1:0-231 GCF_046534585.1 Peribacillus sp. SIMBA_075
CTTCGAAGTAAACAATGAGCAACGATGTACCAAATTCCTGAAATATTGACTAAACCGTGAGGGTGAACGGTACGCTTTATTTTTGTAGTTTCTCTTGGTTTACGATAAGAAAAAGAGATAGCTTGTTCTTTTTGAATAGATTCTTGCAACAGGAGAAGTTGGTTTTCAAGTTTTTCTTGTTCAGGTTGTTTTTGTGAAAATATAGGAGAAAGAAAACGAAAAGTTCCTCGT